>NZ_JAGRQZ010000013.1:0-230375 GCF_018223915.1 Klebsiella sp. 64 | reverse complement strand
TTTCTGTACAGCGTCCATGCTCAGGGCGCGCAGCGCGTTGGCGCATTGGCGGCGAGTGGTATTTGTCGTTTTCATCAGTCTTTATCCCCGCGGATTACAACATCTGCTGAATCTGTTGTTCCAGTTTCACCTGATCGACAGCAAACAGTCGGATCCCTTCCGCTAGTTTTTCCACTGCCATGGGATCCTGATGATGCTGCCAGAGGAACTCCGCCTGCGTTATCGGGCTGGGACGGGTTTCCGTCACGCAGCCGGGAGTCAACTGGCGGGTCAGCACTCCTTCGCTGGCCGCCAGCTCGTCCAGCAGTGCCGGAGAGATAGTCAGGCGATCGCAGCCCGCCAGCGCCTGGATCTGCTCAATTCGACGGAAGCTAGCGCCCATTACCACCGTGTCATAGCCATGGGATTTGTAATACTGATAAATCTGGCGCACGGAGACCACCCCCGGGTCGCTGTCCACCTGATAGGCTGACTGCGGCTGGTGCTTCTGATACCAGTCGTAGATGCGGCCCACAAAGGGCGAGATGAGAAAGACGCCCGCTTCGGCGCACGCCCGGGCCTGAGCGAAAGAGAACAGCAGCGTCAGGTTGCAGTTTATACCGCTCTGCTCCAGCTCTTCGGCAGCGCGAATGCCCTCCCAGGTGGCGGCGAGCTTAATTAAAATCCGCTCGGGACCAATGCCATTTTTCTCATATAACTGGATGAGCTTGCGCGCCTTCGCGACGCACATCCCGCGATCCCAGGCAAAGCGGGCATCCACTTCGGTGGAGATACGCCCGGGCACATGGCGCAGCACCTCGCTGCCGATATCCACTGCCACCTGATCGCAGGCGTTAATCAATTGCGTTTCTGCGCTGCCTCCCTGGCGGCGTGCCTTGCCAATCGCATCGGCAATCAGCGGCTGATACTGCGGCAGCTGCGCGGCCTTCAGCACCAGCGAGGGGTTGGTGGTCGCATCCTGGGGTGCAAACTTTTTAATCGATTCAATATCGCCGGTATCAGCAACAACCGTGGTGTATTTTTTCAGTTCGTCTAACTGGCTCATCATCTGTTCCTTATCTTACGACTGCGGACATTAATCTCTGGCATGCTGGTGTTCGTAATAATCAATACGTTCCACTTTGGGCGCGGATCCACCGCCTTCATATTCGGACTCAAGCCACGCCTGAATAATTTTTTTGCCCAGCTCAGCGCCAATCACCCGCGCGCCAAGGGTAATAATCTGCGCGTTGTTACTTTTACGCGCTCGCTCGGCGGAGAAGGTATCGTGACACTGTGCGGCGCGGACCCCGGGGACTTTATTGGCCACAATACTCATCCCAATGCCGGTACCGCAGATCAGGATCCCACGCTCGTGTTCGCCCTGTTTAATCGACATCGCCACCGCATGGGCAACATCCGGATAAACGGTACTCCCCTGGCGTTTATCGCTGCTGTAATCCGCGACGTTAATTCCCAACCCATTCAAATAAGCGACGATGGAATCGCGAAAAGCATAGGCGGCATCATCCGCACCAATAGCGATTGTTTTCATGGTTATTTCCTTAATTTAACAGTACGTCTTAATGACAATTCGGGTAAAACGAAATTTGGTCGCCAGGCTGAATAATTTGTGGTGGTTCGCCGTAAAGGTGTACCGTCCCGGGTAATTCAGCGATATCTGCGCCATCAAAATTTAGCGTGATATGGCCAAGCTGTCGTAAATTTGCCGTTGCCACACGGCCTACCGCGGTCACCCGATAATTTTTATCATTTAATTTCATTTGCTGACCAGGCGATAACTCGGCGGTCAGTTCGCTGGCCTGGTGTACAGCGCAATAACTCGCAATATCGTCGGGAACGGCATCGGAGAATAAAATAAGCCGCAGCTCCCGCAAAGAACACTCAACATATTCCCCGACGGCGGTAATCCGTAATGAATACAACGGCACGCTCATACTATTTGTGTCCTTTGGCGGCAGGGGAAGATAATGTCACGCTCTCTTCACTTTTCACCTCTTTCAGCGGTTCAGCGGCTGGCGCACGCTTTTTCAGCCGTTTATCAAACCAGGCGACCAGTATCGGCGCGGTGATCATGGTGATAATGCTCGCCGTCGCCAGCTGCGCGGTGGCGGCATCCACGTACATCGCCAGCGAAGGATCCGCCTGGGCAACCATCGCCGGCGTCAGCGCCGAGCTGGCGGCGGTGGTTCCCAGCGCGGCGCCCAGCGCGCTTTTCTTCTTCAAAAACAGGTTGTAGATAAAGTAGAACACAATCCCGGTTAGCGCGGAGATAATCCCCAACAGGATCCCGGACAGCCCGGCGGTGAACACCGTATTGATACTGGAGTTGGCGCCGATGGCGAACGACATAATAATGATCACCAGCGGCTGCGCCGCAGCGCATAACTGTTTAAAGCGTTCGTCCAGATTGCCCCACAGCATGCCAATCAGCAGTGGGATCAGCATCGACAGCAGCGCGGCGAAGGGAATATTGGCCAGGCCGCTGACGCCCAGCACCATCATGGTAACAAACGGACCATCCTTGATGCAGAATACGGAGATCGCCCCGGCATCACTGGCATCGCCATAGTTGCTGCACAATGCGATATAGAGGGAGCTGTTCGAGCTGGTCAGGCAGGCAATCAGCGCCAGGGTCGATATTCCGAGAAAACCGCTCGGGCCAAACAACGTTCCCGCAACCCATACCGCCAGTGCCCCGGCCAGACATTTGAGAAACAGCAGCACGGCGCCTTTATAGAGCGGCAACCCGGCCTGACGGATATTGATCGAGGTTCCGCAAATGAGCAAAAATATGCCCATCATGGCGCTGGAACCGACTTTAAATAAGGCGGTGGTCGGGCCGCCAATGCTGAGCACCTGGGGCGCGAAAGTATTAATTAATATAGCCACCAGCAGTGGAATAATAATTAACCCACCGGGCACCTTATTCATTTTTTCAAGTATATTAATATTCATAGGGTAACTCTTAAATTAAGATTTAACAGAGATAACGACGCAATACTACCCTGACGACCATTACGTCGTTTATTAGTTATTAGATTACTGGGTTATTGCTGTGCTTCCTGATAAATTCGGTCAACAATGATGCTAATAATATCTTCCGGTCCGGTTAGCCCTCCTTTCCCGACGCAAATTAAGCCGGCATAATCGCCGCCAATGATCCGCACCATATCGGTTTGCGGGATGACATAGTCAATCATTTCTATTCCGGTGGCGCCCAGCTCTTTTAGTACATTGACCATGGTGTCACCACCGGTCATATACAATCCTTTAATTTCACCCGACGCACAGTTAAGCACCTCGCGCACAATACTGCCCAATCCGTGGTTAATATTTTGCGCAGCCTCACCGTGGGCCAGACCAAATCGCTGCTCCTCTTCCTGAAGGTTTAGCAACCGCCCGGTCAAGGCGGACTCAAAAACAAAGAGCGCGTTGTGCTGCGCCGGAACGCACTGTCGGGCATGCTGCACCACGCGATTGACTTCAATCTCAGCGGCGTTTTTCCGGTCAACCAACAGCTCGGCATCCACCGGGATATGGCAGACCCGGGCATCATTAGCGATCAAATACTGGAGCTGTTTTTTGGTTACTGGCGTTGCGCTGCCGGCAACGATCAAAATCGAGCCGCGCTGGCCGTCCGCTGTCAGGCTCGCGGGCGCGCTGCTCCGCGCTTCGCGCATCAGGCCGCGACGAACCGCCAGCCGTTCGGTAAAGGGCCCCGGATCGACGGCCAGCACGTTCCAGTTCAGGGCCACTACCGCCCCGGCGATGGCATCGACATCGTCGACGGTTATCGCATCGACCACTATCACCCGCACGCCGCGCTGTTGTTGTTCCTGTAAATCCTGCTGGATTTGCCCTTCGCCTTTCATCACCGATGTCAGCGCGATATGCCCGACCTGATGATGGGTCTGCGCCGCCAACAGTCCCGGCACCCACGACTCGGTGACCGGGGTACGTACATCGCGAGCCACATCGGTCCGCGACAGGGCTACCGAATCAATCACCGAGTAACCGCCGACGAGAATACGCCGTGACTGCGGCATCGCCGGCACCACAACCGCCACCGTCTCCTGCGGCAGTTGTTCCAGCATGGCGTCGATTTCAAATCCGATGCCGCCGCGCAGCGTGGTATCAATCCGCTTGGTGAAGTAATGCGCGCCGCGAGCCTGCAGCTGTTTCACCGCAGCGCTCACTTTGTGCTGGGCCTCCGCTTTCGGCAATGGGCGGCTGTCGCTGCTGACCACCATCGCCGGATACTCTACCTCATTGCGGGCGAAGGATTCGGTATCGAAAAACGCGGCGGTTTTTAAACCACTGCGCGCCAGCAGCACCCCGACGGTAGTTGCCCCGGTCAGATCGTCAGCCACGATCCCAAGCTTTCCGCCTTCCCCTTGCGGCCAGACCATCTCAATGCAGGCTGGCGTCACGCCGGAGACGTAGATCCCTTCGTGTATAAATTCCGCCAGCGGGCCGCTTTTACCGGTGGGATGCAGGTTAATGGTGGGAATTCCCCGCTTCGGATAGAGTCCGCAGCGCAACGTGCCGCCGCAGTCGATGACCATTAAACCAATCTCTTCCGCCGGCGGTTCGCCATTCTTGAATACATCAATGGAAGGCCAGCCGGTCAGTTCGCTCAGGCGGTCGACGACCGGGGGACGGATCCCCCCGGTGATGTACGCAATCTTTTTCCCCTGACCTGGCGTGATAGTCAGCGGCCCGCCCCAGCCCTTACAGCCCTTGCTAATCAACAGATGTTTTTCCATTTCTCTGTCCTCGTGATTCGCATGAACCTCAGCGATTATTGATGCTTCATTTTCCAGTAACGGGCCGCCACCAGCGTCGACTCCAGCATACTGACGGTACCCGCCTTACCGGTACCGGCGATATCAAACGCCGTCCCATGGTCGACGGAGCTGCGCATAAACGGCAGGCCGAAGGTAATGGTGATCGAACGTTCAAAGTCGAGGGTTTTGCAGGCAATATGCCCCTGATCGTGATACAGCGAGAGAATGGCGTCGTAGCGCCCCTGTTTGCCGAGATGGAACACGGAATCGGCCGGAACCGGCCCGATAGCGTTGATCCCCATCTCCTGGGCCGCTTTCACCGCCGGGATCAGATTGTCAGCCTCTTCGTGACCAAACAGACCATTGTCGGAACCATGCGGGTTCAGGGCGGCCACGGCAATGCGCGGATTTTTGATGTTCAGGGCGGTAAATTCATGGTGGATCTGCTGAACGCAGGCCAGCACTCGCGCTTTGTTGGCATAGTCACAGGCTGCTTTTAGCGCCATATGACGGCTCACGAAGAAGACGCGCAGGTTGTGGACGTGGAACATGGTCAGACCGTAATCAGATTGGGTTTCCACCTGATAGATTTCGGTATGGCCCGGCAGCTTACATCCTGCCAGCTTGATGGCTTCCTTATGAATTGGTGCAGTAGAGACCACGTCGATCAGCCCCGCTTTGCCCAGCTCGATCGACTTCATCACATAGTCCAGCGACATTTGCCCCGCCAGTTTCTGCACCTTGCCCCATTCGATACTGTCGCAATCGTAGTCGCCAGTTTCCAGAACATCCAACGTCCCCCAGCTAAAACGGGCCTCCTGCGGATGGGCAATTTTATGGATAGCAAAATCGCAGCCCATGATTTTCATCGCCCGGCTGATAATCGGTACCGAGCCGATCAGGAACGGTTTGCACTCGTCATACACGCTTTTGTCCATCATGGTGGCCACGGTGATCTCCGGGCCGATCCCTGCCGGATCGCCAATGGTAATCGCCACAACGGGTTTTTTCTCTGCTGACATCATGCGCCTCTCATTTTTTCAGTTGATTGTTCATATGTTCAATACCAAATCATATGCTCAAAACATTACCTGATGAATGAGCCGCCATGAGTGATGAAGATCACATAAAAAAAATCATAGATTTTTTTCATCGAAAAATGTGATCTAACATATGTTCATACAGTGATAAAAAGTTCAACCTCAATACAGGGTATGGCCCCGTTTCTGGCAAGTATTTGATTTTATTAAGAGGAGAAGCAATGATGACCCCGATATGGTTAGGAACCAGCTGGAAAATGAACAAGCCGCTGTCCCAGGCCATGGCCTGGTGCGAAACGCTGGCAGCGCGGATGCCGGAGGGCTGTCACCCTGCTATTCAGCCCTTCGTCATTCCCCCCTTCACCGCGATCCAACCCGTCAGCCATTTTCTGCAAACGCATCAGTTACCGCTTCTGACCGGCGCGCAGAATATGCATGAAGCGGATCAGGGCGCCTGGACCGGGGAAATCTCGGCGGCCATGTTGGCAGAAACCGGCGCCACACTTGTTGAGCTGGGACATTCAGAACGACGCGCCGCCTTTAATGAAAGCGATGCCGCGATTAATCGAAAAGTGCATAGCGCCTTAGGTCATGGCCTGCGCCCGCTGATCTGTATTGGCGATAGCGCCGAGGAGAAACGCTGGCAGGTGTCGCGTGAAAGCGTGGTGCGGCAGATGAAGATCGCCCTGTATGGCCTGAGCCACCAGCAGGCGCTGCGGACCCTGATTGCGTATGAACCGGTGTGGGCCATTGGCGAACATGGTACGCCCGCCTCACCGCAGGAGGCGGGTGTCATTCATCAGGCGCTACGTCAGGCGCTTTGCGAGCGGTTTGGTCACGAGACGGGAACCCGTATCCCGCTGCTCTATGGCGGCAGCGTAACGCTGCAAAACGCGGTGGAATTGCTGCGCCAGCAGGAGATCAATGGGTTGTTTATCGGCCGCGCGGCCTGGGACGCGCAAGGCTATTGCGACATTGTTCAACGCGTTACACAGGAATTTATTTTGCAGGCGCAGTAATATAAAAGGGACACCAGAGATGGAAATTCCAGGCCATGATTGAACAAGACTCAGATTACGCCCTGCTCACTGAAATTGCGGTGGCTTATTACGATCAGGAACAAACGCAGGAAGAGATCGCCAAACGATTCGGCATTTCGCGTATCAAAGTCGGGCGCCTGCTGAAAAAAGCGCGCCAGGAAGGGATTGTTGAGATCAGCGTCAAATACCATCCGGTCTTCAGCTCCCAGATTGAGCAGCAGTTTATTTCGCACTTTGGCATTAAGCGCGCGCTAATTGCCCTGGATCACCATGATGAAGATGAACAGCGCCAGCAGGTGGCGGCCCTGGTCAGTAACTACCTTGCCGGGGTGTTAAAAAACGATATGACCGTCACCGTTGGTCAGGGGCGCAATGTGGCCGCGGTGGCGAATCACGTTGGCGTGTTTCCTGAGCGCCACTGCCGCTTTATCTGCGGCATCGGCGGAACCAAGCGTGACAATCAGCTGATTGATGCCGACCACATCAGCCGGAATCTGGCGCGCAAATTTAACGGCTTCAGCGAAACGCTTTACGCCCCGGCCTATGTGGAAACCCCGGAGCTGCGCGCGGCCTTTATGCAAAACCGCCTGATTAAGGCCACGCTCGAACAGGCCAGCAAAGCTGACGTGGCGATCATCGGCCTCGGCGATATGAATGAAAACAGCTTTATGGTGCAGCTCGGCTGGTTTACGCCGCAGGAAATTGCCACCGCGCGTCAGGAACAGGGGGTGGTGGGCGATCTGGCGGGGTACAGCTTTTTCAATATTCAGGGCAAACCCGTCGATACGGTGATGAATGACCGGGTCATTGGCTTAAGTCTCGAACAGCTGCGGGCCATTCCCTGCGTCATCGCTATCGCCTCCGAAAGTACGAAAGCGACAGCGATCCTGGGGGCATTACGCACCGGGGTTATCGATGTGCTGGCTACCAGCGCCTCGAACGCCCGTTCGGTCATTAATATGCAAAAGGCGCTATAAATAAGCCACGGCGCAGGCGGCGGATCAGCGTTGACCGCCGTCGTGCTGGCCTTTGCCCTTCCCTTTTTCGGCTCGCCGCTGCACAAAATCTTCAATGATGCCGACAACCCAGTTGAGAGGTTTCCACAGCACCACCAGCAGCAGCAACGGACCGTATATTCGCACACCGCCCGTCGCGACCTGACCGGTCAACAGCAGAGCTAAGATATCCAGCAGCAGGCACAACGCGCTGCCAGTGCCGAGGAACAGACATAGCAGGAAGAGGATCGGTCGGCTATCGACATGTAGCGGTAAAGCGCGCTGGCTCCAGACGCCAACGATAATGGCCGCGATCAACATGATCGCTTCGATAACCAGCGGATTATGCATGGTCTGACTCCTGTCATGACGTGACATCCTTGTCAGCAGCGCTGCCGGCGGCCGTGGGCTGCGCCCTGGCTACCGGCAGGCGGCTTCAGTTTACAACGCGTTTTCCTGCAGCAGCTTATCGATAAAGGCGGGTACCACTTCGCTTGCCAGCCCGTAGTGCTTCTCGGCAAACTCGCTGCCCACCTGGCTGGGCTCCAGGTTCAGTTCAACGGTATGGGCGCCGTGCAGTCGCGCCTCGTGCACAAAGCCAGCCGCCGGATAGACATGGCCGGAGGTGCCGATGGCGATAAAAATATCTGCGTCGGCCAGCGCGCTGTAGATCTCATCCATCCCCAGCGGCATTTCGCCAAACCAGACCACGTGCGGACGCAGCGCCGCCGGGAACTGGCAGCAGTGGCACTTGTCCTCGGCGGTGACGTCGCCGGTCCACTCCAGCACCTGGCCGCTCCACGAACAGCGCACCTTTAGCAGCTCGCCGTGCATATGGATCACCCGGCGGTTGCCGGCGCGCTCGTGCAGATTATCAATATTCTGGGTGACCAGCAGAAAATGGTCGCCCAGCAGATCCTCCAGACGCGCCAGCGCCAGATGCGCCGCGTTCGGCGCGATTTCCGGACTCTGCAGCTGACGACGACGGGCGTTGTAGAACGCCTGCACCAGCGCCGGATCGCGGGCGAAGCCTTCCGGCGTCGCCACATCTTCCACCCGATGCTCTTCCCACAGGCCATCGGCCGCGCGGAAGGTTTTGATCCCCGACTCTGCCGAGATGCCCGCGCCGGTTAACACCACCACTCTCGGTTTTGCCATCGCTTCAGGCTTCATCCTGTCCTCCCTAAAGAAAATCCGCTGACGCAGACGGTCACGCAACCGACGTTTATTGCGACGAAAACGGCTCAATCGATGTAAACGGCGCGACTGCATAGCTACCTCTGTGATTAATGGGTCAGGTGAAGGAAGGCCGCACCGCGCATTCCCCCGGCATCGCCGTGGCGCGCGCGCTCAATGCGCGGAACCCTGGCGACCGGCAGAAGATGGCGCGGCAATCGTTGCGCCAGCCCTTCGCTAATGGCCGTAAAGTTAGATAATCCACCGCCGAGCACCAGCAAATCCGGGTCGACAATGGTCAGTATATTCCCCAGACACACCGCCAGCAGATCGAGATAGCGCTCAACGTGCGCCTGCGCGCGCGGATCGTGCTGCTGCCACTGCGCCACAATCTCCGGCGAGGAGAGCGGTTGCTGATAAAAATGTTCGTACAGCCAGGCGAAACCGCGACCGGAGAGATAATTTTCAATACAGCCCAGCTGGCCGCAGCCGCAGCGCAGCAGCGGAAAATCGCGCCCAACCACCTCCAGGGCATCCACCGGCAGGCGAATATGACCGAACTCGCCGGTGATATAGCTATGGCCGGTAATCGATTTACCGTTCAACACCAGGCCGCCGCCCACGCCGGTGCCGAGGATCAATCCCATCACCAGCGGGTATTGCGTAAACTCATCGTCCCACGCTTCCGACAGCGCGAAACAGTTGGCGTCATTATCGAGACGCACCTCGCGCCCCAACCGCGCGCTGAGGTCAGCACGCAGCGGCCGGCCGCTGGCGGCTGGCACGTTAGCGGCATACAGCGTGCCGTCCGCCGTTTCCGGCATTCCCGGAATACCGATCCCCACCGAACCCTGCTGGTCGAAGCGCTCATCGGCCTCGCGGACCAGCGCCTCTACCGCCTGGAGAAAATCCTCATAACTACTTTTCGGCGTGGCGACGCGTTTTTCCCACTGCAGTCGCCGCTCCTGATTAAATACGCCCAGCGCTATCTTGCTGCCGCCAATGTCAAATCCATAATACATTTCAGCAATTCCTCTTGTGTCGTCAGCCAGGCCGACGATGACGATAAATTACTGGCCACTCAGCACCCTCGCCGGGTCGATGCGGCTGGCGCGGCGGGCGGGATACCAGCTGGCCAGCAAACTCAGCAACAGTGCTGTCACCAGCACATAAAAGACGTCCAGCCAGTGCAATTCTGACGGCAGGAAGTCAATAAAATAGATGTCGCCGGAGAGGAATTTATGCCCAATCAGGTATTCGATGCCGTTGATGATCGACGTCAGGTTCAACGCGCAGATCACGCCGATCACCACCCCAAACAGGCTGCCTACCGATCCGGCTAATAAACCATACCACACGAAAATCGCGCGAATTAAGCCGTCTTTTGCGCCAAGCGTGCGCAGCACCGCAATATCGCCGCTTTTGTCTTTGACCGCCATCACCAGCGTCGAGACGATGTTAAAGCAGGCCACGCCGATCACCAGCACCATCGCCAGGTACATAATGGCGCGGATCATCTGGATGTCGCGATACATATAGCCATAGGTGCCGATCCAGCTCTTGATGTAGACGTAGCTGTTGGTCACCTCGCCGGCGTCGCGTACCAGCTTGTTAGCATGGAAAACGTCGGTGACCTTGATGGCGATGCCGGTCACGCTGCCGCCCATCTCCAGATACTGCTGCGCATCCTGCATCGGGATCATGGCAAAACTATGATCGAGCTGGCCGCTCAGCTGTAAAATTCCGGTCACATGCAGCCTGACGCGTTTTGGCTGCAGCAGCTGATGGTCGGCGTCGGCATTAGGGATCATGATCGACACCCAGTCCCCCTGCTTCACGTGCAGGGCATCGGCGACCCCTTTGCCCAGGATCACTTGCTGTTCGCCAGCCTTGAATCCGGCCCACGCGTTATTCTGCACAAAGGTAGGCAGCGCGCTGAGCTGGCTCTCCTGCTGCGGGTCGACGCCTTTCACCTGGATGGCGCGCATATTGCTGCCGCTCTCCACCAGGCCGGTGAAGTTAATATAGGGCGCTGCCGCGACAATCCCCTTCACCTTCTGCACCTTCGCCAGCGCTTCCTGCCAGTTATTCCACGGCTGATTCACGGGTTCGATTTCGCCGTGCGGTACCACCGCCAGCACGCGGTTATTCAGCTCGCGCTCAAAGCCGTTCATCGCGCTGAGGCCGACGATCAGCACCGCCACCCCCAGCGCAATGCCGATGGTGGAGATTACCGAGATCAGCGACACCATGCCGCCGCGCCGCCGGCCGCGGCTGAAACGCAATGCAATCAGTAACGATAACGGAGACGCCATTACTCGGCCCCCATCAGGGTCAGGTCGGCGGTCAGACGGCCATCGCGCATCTCCAGCTGGCGGCTCATGCGCTTCGCCAGCTGCAGGTCGTGGGTCACCACCAGAAACGCGGTGCGCTGCGCGACGTTCAGTTCGCCCAGCAGCTGGAAGATGCTGTCGGCGTTGCGAGCGTCGAGGTTACCGGTTGGCTCGTCCGCCAGCACCAGCCGCGGTTTATTCACCAGCGCGCGGGCAATCGCCACCCGCTGGCGCTCGCCGCCGGAGAGCTCCGACGGACGGTGATGGCTGCGGTGTTCAAGCCCGACCGCCTGCAGCATCGCTTTCGCCTGGCGTTCAATATCCGCCGGCTTCTTTTTGCCAATCAGCAGCGGCATCGCCACGTTTTCCAGTGCGCTAAAGTCCGGCAGCAGATGGTGGAATTGATAGATAAAGCCCAGCTCGCGGTTACGCAGGTCGGCGCGCGCGGCGGTGGATAGCTTGCTCATCGGCTGACCGGAGAAAATCACGTCGCCAGAGGTGGGCGTATCCAGGCCGCCGAGCAGATGCAGCAGCGTACTTTTGCCAGAGCCGGAGGTGCCGACGATAGCCATCATCTCGCCTTCACCAATGCTGAAGCTGACATTGTGCAGGACATCTGTTTGCACATTGCCTTCCTGATAGCGTTTGCACAGGTTGTCGCATTGCAGCAGGATCTTATTCATAACGTAAAGCCTCAGCGGGTTGGGTGGCGGCAGCGCGCCAGGAAGGGTACAACGTAGACAACAGGGCCAGCACCATCGCCACCAGGGCGATAACAATGACCTGCAGCGGCTCAATCGCCACCGGCAGCGCCGCGCCGTCAAGGAAGGCGCCGATGATCGGCATTAAATTATTCAGCTGGCTGGCCAACAGGGCGCCAAGCACCGCTCCCAGCAGCGCGCCGACGATCCCGGCGCTGGCCCCCTGCACCATAAAGACGGCCATAATCTGCCGCGGCGTCAGCCCCTGGGTCTGCAGGATCGCCACTTCGCCCTGCTTCTCCATCACCATCATCCCCAGCGAGGTAATAATGTTGAAGGCCGCGACGGCGACGATCAGGCTCAGCAGCAGGCCCATCATATTTTTCTCCATGCGCACCGCCTGGAACAGTTCGCCCTTGCGCTCGCGCCAGTCCTGCCACTGAGTTCCCGGCGGCAGCGTCTGCTGACTCAGGGTGTCGACCTGCAGCGGTTGATCCAGCCACAGGCGCCAGCCGGTGATATTCCCCAGCGGATAGCGCATCAGACGGGAGGCGTCGTCGATGTTGGTCAGCATCTGATAGCCATCGACTTCGCTGTTGGCGGCGAAGGTGCCGATGACCGTGAACAGACGCTGGCTCGGCACGCGGCCCATCGGCGTAAACTGACTCGCGGAAGGAACCATCACGCGAATTTTATCGCCGCGATTAACCCCCAGCTGGCCCGCCAGCTGCTCGCCGAGAATAACGTTATATTTGCCCGCCTGCAGATCGCTCTGTTTGACGTTCACCAGGTATGGAGTCAGGGGATCGTTCTGCGCCGGATCAATGCCCAGCATAACCCCGACCGCCACGCTGCGCGCGCTCTGCAGCACCACGTCGCCGGTGGTGATCGGCGCTACGCGGGTTACCCCATTAAGTTTCGCTTCGCGCTCCGGCAGTTGCTGAGGGTTCACCGAACCCTGTTTGGCGCTAAGAATGGCCTGTGGCATCAGCCCCAGGATGTTGTTTTGCAGCTCGCGTTCAAAGCCGTTCATCACCGACAGGACCGTCACCAGCGCCATTACGCCAAGCGTAATACCGATAGTTGAGAGCCAGGAGACGAAACGACCGAAGCGGTCGGCTGCGCGCCCGCGCATATAGCGTAGGCCGATAAAGAGTGCGGCAGGTTGGTACATGTCATCCATCTGGTTGCTGATAGCCGATGCCCGAGTATATAAGCGATTAGGGGCAGCGTAAACGACTGATACATGACGACTTTATTAGCAATAAACCTAAAAACCAAGTAAATACAAACGGATAGATAAGTACTTACTTATTTATCTTTACGCTTATCGACAGCGCTGACCTTTCTTCACCCAACACGCGATGGCAATTCGGGTTGGCGAATCCAGACCAATCGCGGATAATCTCACTATTGAATATCAGCGAGTTGCCCTCCATATCGGCAGAGCGAATCCCTAAGAGACCATGAAACCGTCTATGCCTGAACAATATCGATACTCATTGCCGGTGAAAGCCGGCGATCAGCGCCAGCTTGGCGAGTTGACCGGCGCAGCCTGCGCCCCCCTGGTGGCGGAGATGGCCGAACGCCACAAGGGCCCGGTGGTGCTGGTGGCGCCTGACATGCAAAACGCGCTGCGTCTGAACGACGAGATCAGGCAGTTCACCGACAGCATGGTGATGGGGCTGGCGGACTGGGAAACGCTCCCTTACGACAGCTTCTCGCCGCATCAGGACATCATCTCCTCCCGTCTTGCCACCCTTTACCAGTTACCCACCATGCAGCGCGGCGTACTGATCGTTCCGGTCAGCACCCTGATGCAGCGCGTCTGTCCGCACAGCTTCCTTCACGGCCACGCGCTGGTGATGAAAAAGGGCCAGCGCCTGTCGCGCGATGCGCTGCGCGATCAGCTGGAGGGGGCCGGCTACCGCCATGTCGATCAGGTGATGGAGCACGGCGAATATGCTACCCGCGGCGCGCTGCTCGACCTGTTCCCGATGGGTAGCGATCAGCCCTACCGCCTTGATTTCTTTGACGATGAAATCGACAGCCTGCGCCTGTTCGACGTTGACAGCCAGCGCACGCTGGAGGAAGTGGCGGCCATTAACCTGCTGCCGGCGCACGAGTTCCCCACCGACCAGACCGCTATTGAGCTGTTCCGCAGCCAGTGGCGCGACCGCTTTGAGGTGAAGCGCGATGCCGAACACATCTATCAGCAGGTCAGTAAAGGGACGCTACCTGCCGGTATCGAATACTGGCAACCGCTGTTCTTCAGCGAGCCGCTGCCGCCGTTATTCAGCTATTTCCCGGCCAGCACGCTGATCGTCAACACCGGCGATCTCGAGGCCAGCGCGGAGCGATTCCAGAATGAAGCCCGCGCCCGCTTTGAAAACCGCGGCGTCGACCCGATGCGCCCGCTCCTGCCGCCTGAGCTGCTGTGGCTGCGCAGCGATGAGCTATTCAGCGAACTGAAAAAATGGCCGCGCGTGCAGCTGAAAACCGAACGTCTGGCGGACAAAGCGGCGAATACTAATCTGGGCTACCAGACGCTGCCGGACCTCGCCGTCCAGGCGCAGAACAAAGCGCCGCTGGATAATCTGCGCCGCTTCCTCGAGTCCTTTACCGGTCCGGTGATCTTCTCGGTGGAAAGCGAAGGCCGCCGTGAAGCGCTGAGCGAAATGCTGGCGCGGATTAAAGTTGCGCCAAAACATGTGCTGCGTCTGGAGGAAGCCACCGGCAACGGCCGCTATCTGATGATTGGCGCCGCCGAGCACGGGTTTATCGACAGCCAGCGCGGCCTGGCGCTGATTTGCGAGAGCGACCTGCTCGGCGAGCGGGTGGCGCGCCGTCGTCAGGATTCGCGCCGCACCATTAACCCTGACACTCTGATTCGCAACCTCGCCGAACTGCATATCGGCCAGCCGGTCGTTCACCTGGAACACGGCGTGGGCCGCTACGCGGGCATGACTACCCTGGAAGCCGGCGGCATCACCGGCGAATATCTGATGCTAACCTACGCCAACGATGCCAAGCTATACGTTCCGGTATCGTCCCTGCATCTTATCAGCCGCTACGCCGGCGGGGCGGAAGAAAACGCCCCCCTGCACAAGCTGGGCGGCGATGCCTGGACCCGGGCGCGACAAAAAGCGGCTGAGAAAGTACGCGACGTGGCGGCCGAGCTGCTGGATATCTACGCCCAGCGCGCGGCGAAGGCGGGTTTTGCCTTTAAACACGACCGCGAACAGTATCAGCTGTTCTGCGACGGCTTCCCATTTGAAACCACGCCGGATCAGGCGCAGGCGATCAACGCCGTCCTCAGCGATATGTGCCAGCCGCTGGCCATGGACCGCCTGGTATGCGGCGATGTGGGCTTCGGCAAGACCGAAGTGGCCATGCGCGCCGCCTTCCTCGCCGTGGAGAACCACAAGCAGGTGGCGGTGCTGGTGCCGACCACCCTGCTGGCTCAGCAGCACTATGACAATTTCCGCGATCGTTTCGCCAACTGGCCGGTACGTATCGAAATGCTCTCCCGCTTCCGCAGCGCTAAAGAGCAGGCGCAGATCCTCGAGCAGGCCGCGGAAGGCAAAATCGATATCTTGATCGGCACCCACAAGCTGCTGCAGAGCGAGGTGAAGCTGCGCGATCTCGGGCTGCTGATCGTCGACGAAGAGCACCGGTTTGGCGTGCGGCATAAAGAGCGCATCAAAGCGATGCGCGCCGATGTCGATATCCTGACCCTCACCGCCACGCCGATCCCGCGGACGCTGAACATGGCGATGAGCGGGATGCGCGATCTGTCGATCATCGCCACGCCGCCGGCGCGCCGCCTGGCGGTGAAGACCTTCGTTCGCGAATATGACGCCCTGGTGGTGCGCGAGGCGATCCTGCGCGAAACGCTGCGCGGCGGCCAGGTCTACTATCTGTTTAATGACGTTGAGAACATCCAGAAAGCCGCCGACAAGTTGGCGGAGCTGGTGCCGGAGGCGCGGATCGCCATCGGTCACGGTCAGATGAGGGAGCGCGAACTGGAGCGGGTGATGAATGACTTCCATCATCAACGCTTCAATGTGCTGGTGTGCACCACCATCATCGAAACCGGGATCGACATTCCCACCGCCAACACCATCATCATCGAACGCGCCGACCATTTTGGCCTCGCCCAGCTGCACCAGCTGCGCGGCCGCGTTGGCCGTTCGCATCACCAGGCCTATGCCTGGCTGCTGACGCCGCATCCGAAAGCGATGACCACCGATGCGCAAAAGCGCCTCGAGGCCATTGCGTCGCTGGAAGATCTCGGCGCCGGCTTTGCGCTGGCAACCCACGATCTGGAGATTCGCGGGGCCGGGGAACTGCTTGGGGAAGATCAGAGCGGTCAGATGGAAACCATCGGTTTCTCCCTGTATATGGAGCTGCTGGAGAACGCAGTCGATGCGCTGAAAGCCGGGCGTGAACCCTCGCTGGAAGATCTCACCAGTCAGCAGACGGAGGTTGAACTGCGCATGCCTTCCCTGCTGCCTGATGATTTCATCCCTGACGTCAATACGCGCCTGTCATTCTATAAGCGCATTGCCAGCGCCAAAAACGAACAGGATCTGGAGGAGATCAAAGTCGAGCTGATCGATCGTTTTGGCCGCCTGCCCGATGCCGCCCGCAACCTGCTGGATATCGCCCGTCTGCGTCAGCAGGCGCAAAAGTTAGGGATCCGCAAGCTGGAAAGCAACGAAAAAGGCGGCGTGATCGAATTTAACGAGAAAAACAACGTCAATCCGGTGTGGCTGATCGGCCTGCTGCAAAAGCAGCCCCAGCACTTCCGCCTGGACGGTCCCACGCGCCTGAAGTTCATGCAGGACCTGGAGGAGCGTAAAACGCGGATGGACTGGGTTCGCCAGTTTATGCGCCAGCTGGAAGAGAACGCCGTCGCCTGACTGGCAGGAGATACGGCCCCGCTGCCGTATCTCCCTTCCCACATACCTCGCAATCTTTACAAACATTTTGCAATCCGCCTGGATTTCCCCACACAGACTCACGCCATAATCTCATCTGCTTTTCGTATAAAAATAACCACTTACATATTTTGGAGTTATGGTAATGAGAAACCGTTTCCCCGTGACGCTTTGGCTGACGCTAGTCGCGTTAGTCGCCGCGCTGGCCCTCCCCGCGCGCGCTAACACCTGGCCCCTTCCCCCGCCGGGCAGCCGGCTGGTGGGTCAGAATCAGTTTCATGTGGTACAGGATGACGGCGGTTCGCTGGAAGCGATTGCCAAGAAGTACAATGTCGGCTTCCTGGCCCTGCTGCAGGCCAATCCCGGGGTTGACCCCTATGTTCCGCGCGCCGGCAGCGTGCTGACCATCCCCCTGCAGACGCTGCTGCCCGATGCGCCGCGCGAAGGGCTGGTGATAAACCTCGCCGAACTGCGCCTCTACTATTACCCGCCGGGCAAGAATGAAGTGACCGTCTACCCAATCGGCATCGGCCAGCTGGGTGGGACCACCATCACACCGACGATGGTCACAACCGTGTCCGACAAACGGGCCAATCCGACCTGGACACCTACCGCCAACATTCGCGCGCGCTACAAGGCTATGGGGATTGAGCTGCCGGCGGTAGTGCCTGCTGGTCCTGACAATCCGATGGGCCATCACGCCATCCGCCTCGCCGCCTATGGCGGAGTCTATCTCCTGCACGGCACCAATGCCGATTTCGGCATCGGTATGCGCGTCAGTTCCGGCTGCATTCGTCTGCGCGATAACGATATCAAGGCGCTGTACAACACTATCTCGCCGGGCACGAAGGTGAACATTATCAACACGCCGATCAAGGCGTCGGTTGAGCCGGATGGCCGCCGTCTGGTTGAGGTCCATCAGCCGCTGTCTGAGCATATCGATGACGACCCGCAGACCCTGCCCATTACGCTTAATGCGGCCATGACTGCGTTCAAACAGGCGCCGCAGACCGACGGGACGGTGATGGAGCGCGCGATGAATTATCGCTCGGGCATGCCGATTGACGTCACCCGTCATGCTGAGCCTGGACCGCAGTCGCTGTAGTCTTACGCTGCACAAAACAAAAAACCCGCCTGATGGCGGGTTTTTTGTTGGCAAGGGTCAAACAGGGGTACAACAGGGTCTTACTCATCGCCGTCCGGTGAAGGGGGCCGGGCAGCGACGCATCGGGCTTACTTGTAGATAACGGCGGTACCGTGAAGGGTATTCGGACCGGTTACCGAAGTAATACGGTATGAAGTGGCGCCCATCTCATCCGCTTTCTGCGCCAGCTGGTCTTCCAGCGAGCCCAGGTTAGTCCCGGCAGAAGCAGAGATGGTGCCTACTTTATGCTGTCCTGCAGGGGTGGACTGCACCTCTACAGCGGCAAAGCTGGCGAAAGAAAGGGAACTTAAAACGGCGGCAATAGCCAGAGTATTAACGGTTTTCATGATTATTATACCTGTGCAGATGAATTTTATAGTAGGGTCGCAAGCATTAACTTAACGATCGATAGGTAAATAATAATGTGATCTATATCACACGTCAATGCATTTTTATAACGATCGTTTAACTATTTATAAAATGCTTAAATTTCATACATATATGAATTATTTATTTTTAAACCGACAGCGCTGGCCCCGGCGATCGTTTATTTTTATAATGGCCTTTCACCAAACCAACATAGGTACAACGGCACCATGACAACTGACGTTCAAAGTTGCGCCAAAAAAAGCCGTGGCCGACCGAAGGTGTTCGACAGGGATGCGGCGCTGGACAAAGCCATGACACTCTTCTGGCAGCACGGCTATGAGGCGACCTCGCTCGCCGATCTGGTCGAGGCGACAGGAGCAAAAGCCCCCACCCTGTATGCGGAATTTGTGAATAAAGAAGGCCTATTCCGCGCAGTGTTGGATCGTTACATTTCGCGCTTTGCCGCGAAGCACGAAGCCGTGCTGTTTGCCGAGGGAAAATCCGTCGATCGCGCGTTGCGTGACTACTTCACGGCGGTCGCCACCTGCTTTACCAGCAAAGAGACGCCGGCCGGCTGCTTTATCATCAATACCTCCGCCGCGCTGGCCGCCTCCTCGACGGATATCGCCAATACCATCAAATCCCGCCATGCGATGCAGGAGCAGGCGCTAACCCAGTTTCTGCAGCAGCGGCAGGCGCAGGGCGAACTGCCCGCGGGCCGCGATGTCGCGCAGCTGGCGCAATTTCTTAACTGCGTTCTGCAGGGGATGTCGATTAGCGCCCGGGAAGGCGCGGATTTCGACAAGCTGATGCAAATCACCGACACCACTCTCCGTCTCTGGCCGCAGGTCCTCGAGTCCTGATGCGCCCTGCTTCCGGCGGTATTCTGCCGCCGGATCCGCTCTCCTGTTGGCTTTATCCCCACAAAATAGATTGATTTTTATTACCTTTTCTCGCGCAAGATAAACGCAAATGATATTGATTGCGATATTCATTATGTGCAAAATCCTTTTTTGAGTTTTTCCAGATGTTTCGCATTGTAACGAATACCGGCCGACGCCGGCCCATAACAACGACAAAGCAACTTGCTCATAAAAGGAATGGATATGAAAAAGCGCCTCTGGGTGCTCCACCCTCTGCTGCTGGCCAGCACGCTGCCTGCGCTGGCGGCTCAGTCTGATGAAGACAGCATCATCGTTAGCGCAAACCGCACCCATCGCACCGTGGCCGAAATGGCCCAAACCACCTGGGTCATTGAGGGCCAGGAGATTGAGCAGCAGGTCCAGGGCGGGAAAGAGTTCAAAGACGTGCTGGCGCAGCTGATCCCCGGCATCGACGTCAGCAGCCAGGGGCGGACCAACTATGGGATGAACATGCGCGGGCGCGCAATCGTCGTGCTGATTGACGGCGTCCGGCTCAACTCCTCACGCACCGACAGCCGCCAGCTCGACGCCATCGATCCATTCAACATCGAACATATCGAAGTGATCTCCGGAGCGACCTCGCTGTACGGCGGGGGCAGTACCGGCGGGCTTATCAACATCGTTACCAAAAAGGGGCAGCAGGATCGTCAGGTCGATCTTGAGGTGGGCAGCAAGAGCGGTTTTGCGAACAGCAACGATCATGATGAGCGCGTCGCGGCGGCCGTCAGCGGCGGAACAGACCACGCATCCGGCCGCTTGTCGGTAGCCTATCAGCGTTTCGGCGGCTGGTACGACGGCAATAACGATGCGCTGATCCTCGATAATACCCAAACGGGGCTCCAGCACTCTGACCGCCTCGACGTGATGGGGACGGGGACAATTGAGATCGATGATAACCGCCAGCTGCAGCTGGTCACCCAGTATTATAAAAGCCAGGGCGATGATGACTACGGTCTGTGGCTCGGGAAGAACATGTCCGCGGTCACCAGCGGCGGCAAAGCGTATACCACCGACGGGCTCAATTCCGACCGTATCCCCGGCACCGAACGCCATCTGATCAGCCTCCAGTACTCCGATGCCGACTTTTTCGGCCAAAATCTGGTGAGCCAGGTGTACTATCGCGATGAGTCCCTCACCTTCTATCCGTTCCCGACGCTCACGAAAGGTCAGGTCAGTAGCTTCTCCTCGTCGCAGCAGGATACCGATCAGTATGGGGCCAAGCTGACCCTCAACAGCCAACCGCTGGCGGGGTGGGATCTCACCTGGGGTCTCGACGCCGATCATGAGACCTTTAATGCCAACCAAATGTTCTTCGATCTGCCACAATCGATGGCCTCCGGCGGGTTGCACAACGAATCGATCTACACAACCGGCCGCTACCCGGGATACAGTATTTCCAATGTCGCGCCATTCCTGCAGTCCAGCTACGATCTGAACGATATCTTTACCGTCAGCGGCGGGGTACGCTACCAGTGGACCGAAAACCGGGTCGACGACTTTGTCGGCTACGCCCAGCAGCAGGATATCGCCAACGGCAAAGCGCGCTCCGCCGACGCCATCAAAGGCGGCAAAACCGATTATGACAATTTCCTGTTTAACGCCGGGATCGTGGTCCACCTGACCGAGCGTCAACAAACCTGGTTTAACTTCTCGCAGGGCGTCGAGCTACCGGACCCTGGTAAATACTATGGCATCGGTAAATATGGCGCTGCGGTGAATGGTCATCTGCCGCTGATCTCCAGCGTCAACGTCGATGACTCGCCGCTGCAGGGGATCAAAGTTAACTCGTACGAGCTGGGCTGGCGCTACACCGGCGATAACCTGCGCACCCAGCTGGCGGCGTACTACTCGACCTCGGATAAGACCATTGTCGTCAACCGCACCGACATGACCATCGACGTTCAGTCCGACAAACGGCGTATTTACGGCGTTGAGGGGGCGGTCGACTACTTTATTCCGGATAGCGACTGGAGCGTCGGCGGTAACTTCAACGTGCTGAAATCCCAGGTGCAGACCGACGGCCGCTGGCAAAAATGGGACGTCACCCTCGCCTCGCCGTCTAAAGCCACCGCCTGGGTGGGCTGGGCGCCGGATCCGTGGAGCCTGCGCGTGCAGAGTCAGCAGGTATTTGACCTCAGCGATGCCGCCGGTAACAAGCTGGAAGGCTATAACACCGTCGATTTTATCGGTAGTTACGCGCTGCCGGTGGGGAAAGTGACCTTCAGTATCGAAAACCTGCTTAACGAAGACTATGTCACTATCTGGGGCCAGCGCGCGCCGCTGCTCTACAGCCCAACCTACGGCAGTTCATCGCTGTATGAGTACAAAGGTCGTGGCCGCACCTTTGGTCTGAACTACGCCTTAACCTTCTGATAAAAAAAGCCCCTCAGCCTGAGCGATTGAGGGGCTAATCACTACACAAATCTGTTTTTAGATTTTGTTGTTCAGGACCAGCTGGCCGTTGTTGTCCAGCGGGATCTGGCTGCCGGGATCGTGATCCATGCGGATTTTCCCCTGCTGATCGCCTATCTTATAGGTCACATCGTAGCCGAGCATTTTATCGGATTTGTCATACACCGTTTTGCAGCGCTGCTGGGTGGTGGTGTAGGTATCGTTGTCCTGTATCGCGCCCTGGATCTGGTTGCCTGCATAGCCGCCGCCCAGCGCACCTACGACCGTCGCCACGCTGCGTCCGTGACCGCCGCCAAACTGGT
The DNA here is from genome assembly GCF_018223915.1 of Klebsiella sp. 64. Taxonomy (NCBI): domain Bacteria; kingdom Pseudomonadati; phylum Pseudomonadota; class Gammaproteobacteria; order Enterobacterales; family Enterobacteriaceae; genus Klebsiella; species Klebsiella sp. 64. Next base: position 208,207 of record NZ_JAGRQZ010000013.1, on the reverse strand, counting down.
GGCCAATCACCCCGCCCGCCACCGCGCCCAGCACCGAACCGGCGATGCGGTTTTCATCCTGTACCGGACGACGATGAGTCACCGTGACATTGCGGCATTCCTGACGCGGCGTTTTCACGGTTTCTTTAATCGGTGTACTGGAGACCACTTGCGCATACTGCGGGCCGCGATCCAACACGTTGAGACCAGCGACAGCTGCAACGCCCAGCGCGGCAGCCACGCCTATCCCTATACCCGCCAACATAGATTTATTCACGGGAGTTCCTCCTTTGTTGCTGTTGATACAATTTTGCAACCGGAGCCGGGAGGGCGCAAATCAGATAGCGGATGAAAAGTGCGAGAATTCGCTGCAAATCAAAGGGATTCAGAGGATTCCGAGCGGGATCTCTGCGGTTCCAGCAGAAGAGCCCGGAGGCGCCCTCAGAGCGCGCCTCCGGGTCGCGACAGCGATTAGTGCAGCTTCAGGCGCGGGCGAATGATGCGGTTGATGCGCCCGACCAGCATCATCAGGCCGGTCTTGAAGTAACCATGCAGAGCAATCTGGTGCATACGGTACAGGGAGATGTACACGAAGCGCGCAATGCGCCCTTCCACCATCATCGAACCGCGCATCAGGTTACCCATCAGGCTGCCGACGGTGGAGTAATTTGACAGCGACACCAGCGAGCCATGGTCTTTATAGGTGTATGCCTTCAGCGGTTTGCCTTTCATCTGCGCCAGGATGTTGTTCAGCGCGCAGGTAGCCATCTGGTGCGCCGCCTGGGCCCGCGGAGGCACAAAGCCGCCTTCCGGACGGGCGCAGGAGGCGCAGTCGCCGATGGCGAAAATATCCGCATCGCGGGTAGTCTGCAGCGTCGGCTCGACCACCAGCTGATTGATACGGTTGGTTTCGAGGCCGCCGATCTCTTTCATGAAATCTGGCGCTTTGATCCCCGCCGCCCAGACCATTAGATCCGCCTCAATATATTCGCCATCTTTAGTGTGCAGGCCGCCCGCATCCGCGCTGGTGACCATGGTCTGCGTCAGAACCCGTACGCCCAGCTTAGTCAGCTCATTATGCGCTGCCCCGGAAATGCGCGGCGGCAGCGCAGGCAGAATGCGCTCGCCCGCCTCGACCAGCGTGACGTTCAGCGCTTCGTTGGTCAACCCTTTGTAGCCGTAGCTGTGCAGCTGTTTCACCGCATTGTGCAACTCAGCGGAGAGCTCCACGCCGGTGGCGCCGCCGCCGACGATGGCGATATTTACTTTACCGTTAGCGCCGAGGTTAGCAGAGTATTTAAGGAACAGGTTGAGCATTTCCTGATGGAAGCGACGCGCCTGGTGCGGGTTGTCGAGGAAAATGCAGTTCTCTTTTACGCCAGGGGTATTAAAGTCATTCGAGGTACTGCCCAACGCCATGACCAGCGTGTCGTACGGCAGTTTACGCTCAGCCACCAGCAGCTCGCCTTTTTCATTGCGCAGCTCGCCGAGGGTGATGGTTTTCCCTTCGCGGTTGATATCAACCACCGAGCCCAGCTGGAACTGGAAACCGTGGTTGCGGGCATGGGCCAGATAGCTCAGCGCATCAACGCCTTCATCCAGAGAACCGGTGGCCACTTCGTGCAGCAGCGGCTTCCACAGATGGCTGTGGTTACGGTCCACCAGGGTGATTTTCGCTTTCTTATGGCGCCCTAACTTTCTCCCCAGCTGAGTTGCCAGTTCCAGTCCGCCAGCGCCGCCACCCACAATTACGATTTTTTTCAATGGCGTAGTCATGTGTACCCCTAAAATTATTAACCAATTGTTAAATAAAAGTTATTGAAATAGCCTTTATTTAACAACAAGTTACGTTAATGAAACCATTCAGCACTGTCGAGAATACCATGAACGGTGCATTGGTCATACCAAAATTGATGTGCATCAAGTTTTGTCGCGTATTTTTTCAGCGAAACCAATAAGTGTAGACATGAAAAAACCCGCGTGGTGAACCCGACGCGGGTTTGGGAACAAGGGAAAAGCAGTTAGCCGAGGGTTTTAAACGCTTTCAGCCGCTGCAGATGCGGCGAGATATTTTTAAACTTATGGGTCTGCTCTTCATCCCAGATAATTTCATAATAGTGGTGCAGGAGATCGGCGGAACGCTGGCTGTCCAACGCCTCGTCCTGGCGGGAAAGCACCACCAGGCAGCGATCGCGGTTCTTCTCGCGGAAGTTGGTCACGCACTTGGTGGCGATGTCAGCATACTCTTCCGGTCGGTCGATTTTGCCTTCCATGTTCTCATGCGGAAACAGGTTTGGATTGAACACCGCCTGGCGGATATCGCACAGAAAACCAATCCGCTCCGCCCAGTAGCCGCCAAGGCCGACGCCGCAGATCAGCGGCCGGTCATCGGCAGTGAGCTGCAGCATTTTATCGACCTCTTTCAGCAAATGCTGCATATCGTGCTTGGGATGCCGCGTGCTGTAGCTAATCAACCGCACGTCCGGGTCGATAAACTGCAGCTGCATCACCTTCTCATGGTTACCGGGGCTGTTCGAGTCAAAACCGTGTAAATAGATAATCATCGCATCCTCACCAGACAACAACGCCCCGTAGAGCGTTACGCGGACTTCGCCTCTTGCCAGCGCGCATGAAGCTGCTCCAGCTGGGCACTCACCGTTTTCCAACGGGCTGAATCCCTTAACTCCTGACGGGAAAAGGAACCTTTATGATACAATTTCGTAACACGCTCTGCTTTGATCGGCGACAGGTTATCCAGCACACTGACCGCGCCTTTACGATTATTGCAGACGAGGATCATATCGCAACCGGCGTCGAGCGATGCCTGACCGCGTTCGGCATAGCTGCCCATGATCGCCGCCCCTTCCATCGACAGATCGTCGGAGAAAATCACCCCGTCAAAGCCCAGTTCGCCGCGCAGCACCGTTTTCAGCCAGTACGCCGAGCCGCTGGCCGGACGCGGATCGAGCTCCGGGTAAATCACATGCGCCGGCATAATGGCATCCAGACGCTGCTCGGCGATAAGGCTTTTGAACACCGCCATATCATGGTCGCGGATAACCGATGCCGCCCGCGGATCGAACGGCGTCTCTTTGTGCGAATCGGCAGTCACCGCCCCGTGACCCGGGAAGTGTTTGCCGGTGGTTTTCATGCCCGCGGCGTGCATCCCGTCAATGAAGTGACGCGCCATCGTCAGCGCTTTCTGCGGATCTTCATGATAAGAACGTTCGCCGATTGCGGCGCTGATATGGCCGACGTCCAGCACTGGCGCAAAACTAATATCGATATCCATGGCGATCATTTCGCTGGCCATCAGCCAGCCGGCTTCGGCGGCCAGTTTGCCCCCCTCTTCCATCCCCAGCAGCGCGGCGAAAGACTGGGCCGCCGGTAAACGGGTAAACCCTTCGCGGAAACGCTGAACCCGCCCCCCTTCCTGATCGACCGCCACCACCAGGTGGTTCCGGGAGGCGTCGCGGATCTGGCGCACCAGCTCGCGCAACTGCGCCGGATCGTGATAATTTCGGGTAAAGAGGATCAACCCTCCCACCAGCGGATGCGCCAGAATTTCTCGCTCTTCCGCATCCAGCTCATACCCTTCGACATCCAACATCACTGGGCCCACACTGACCTCTCTTATCCTTTACGTTCGTTGTCTAACTGACACCATATTTCATCTGCCAGCGTGATAAATTGCCGGTCCCCGCTCTGCCGCCAGCGCATTTCATACCAGCCCGCCATCAGCAGCAGTACCCACGGGCGCCAGAGTGCAACCTGCCGCCAAAGCAGCTGCGCGTCGATGGCCGCCCGCCGGGCATACGCTTCTACCAGCCGACGGCGCTCGCCAGGCGTGATCCACACCGCGGCCAGCTCCAGCGCGATATCGCCATCGCCGGCATATTCCCAGTCGATCAGCCTCAGGCCGGACTCATTATGAATAATATTGCCGGCATGGACGTCCATGTGCAGCGGCGCCAGCCGCAGGGGACGGGGCTCGCCCTGGCGGCGCAGCCGCTGATGCCAGCGCAGCCAACGCGGCTTGCGCCGCGCCGGATCGCACCTCTGCCAGTACTGGGCCAGCAGTGGTGTAAGGCTAACCCGCCAGCCAAACCGCGGTTGCTGATGCAAATCATACAATAAGCCTGACAGCTGCGGGGAGGCCGGTAACTCGCTTTTCACCTCCCCTGCGCAATACTCCACCACCAACCAGCAGGGTGAGTAAAACAGCGGGGTTGGCGCCAGCCTGGCAGGCAGTCGGCGGAGCGCGCGATACTGACGGCGAAAATAGTAAGTGGCGGCAGACGGATCGTGCGGCTGACGCAGCACGTGCCGCCGATCGCCGTCGCTGATAATCACACTGCCGCCGCTGAGGCCACTCTGGCTCAGCGAGGCGACAGGATGATAATGGGGAAAGAAGCGCGACAAGAGCTCGTCGCGCGTTAGCTTATTGTTGCTGAACAGCACCTTTACCTGACCAGATTATCTCACCGGTTTGCACCAGCATGAGCTGCATTTTCAGCTCAGGCGCGTTGACGTTGCCGGTGGCATTGGAGTAAAGCACATACTGCGCGCCCACGTTGCGGGCGATGCCCATGGCTTTGCTGCGGCTGCCGAGGCTGTCCTGCGGCGACAGGCCCAGCTGCTGCTTGGCGACCGCCAGCTGCTGCGCCGATACCAGGGTAAATTTGCCGTTACCGGCCAGCGCACTACGTAGCGCAGTGGTAGCTTCTCCAGCATTCAGAGAACCGTTGGTGCGGTTGTTCACGCTGTCAACCAGCAGAATACTGCCGGCATTGACCCCACTCGCCTGCAGCATCTGCCCCACCAGCGGCTGAACCGCGCCGTTCCAGTCATAATGACGCACGCGCGGCGCCGGCTGACCCGACTGCTGATCCTGATGCTCAATCGGCCCAGGCTGCGCCGGGACAGAGGGCACCGCCGGTACGGTCGGCACCGTGGGCTGCGGCTGCGCAGGCTGCTGCGGCTGCGGTTTGGCCTCTTCTACCGGCGCGGGCTGCTCCCGCAACCCCGCACAGCCTGCGAGGAATATCGCCAGTGCTGTGATTAACGCATAGCGACACATTTTCATCATTATAATTACCCCTTACAGATAAAGATAAAGGCGGGCCTTATGCGCCCCCAGGATATTGGCGCTGCCATATAACGTGACCGAGGAGCGGGCCGGTACCACGATGGTGCGCGGCGCGTCCAGCGGATGCATCTCCAGCCCTCGGGCGTCATACCAGAAAAAACGATAGTGCACGGTAACCGGCTGCTGGCGCTCGTTATATAGCGTTGAGGAGGCGGTAGCCTGAATCTCTGTCGCCACGACGGCAGGCTCGCTGGCGCTGATCCCCGCCGCCAGCACGCTCGACTCCATCACCAGCGCCTGCTGGTCAGAAACCGGGATCTCCGGGTGTGAACTACACCCGGCGAGTAGCCCCGCCGCCAGACACGCGCCCAAAAGGGTCCTGAGCATGACGTTAGCCTTTGTGCGCCAGCATCGGGCCAAGCGGACGACCGCCCAGCAGATGCATATGGATATGGTACACTTCCTGGCCGCCGTGGCGGTTGCAGTTGACGATCAACCGATAGCCATCGTCGGCAAGACCTTCATCGCGGGCGATCTTCGCCGCGACGGTCATCATCCGGCCCAGCGCCAGCTCATGTTCAGCGGTGACGTCATTTACGGTAGGAATCAGAACATTCGGGACAATCAGAATATGGGTGGGCGCCTGCGGGGAGATGTCGCGAAAAGCGGTCACAAGCTCATCCTGATAGACAATATCCGACGGGATCTCCCGGCGAATGATTTTGCTGAAAATCGTTTCTTCTGCCATGACTGATTCCTTATAAGTTTTATCCCGTGCGCTGGCCTGCTTCTGCAGATAAACGCGGACGCACAGGTTCCGCTAAGAGTATGAGCGACATTCTCCCTCTCTTTCAACCTGAAAGCTCTTTTTCTTATTCAACTATAGACTTAGCTGCTGAGGGAATAAGCATATGGCGGACTGTTTTCAGGGTTATCGCTTGTGGGGCACCGACTTTAGCGCATAAAAAAGGCAGCCAGTTGGCTGCCTTAGTCTCCCCGATACTACGTCTTAACTGTTACGGATGTACTCATCCATTTCAGTTTTCAGGTTATCGGACTTGGTACCGAAGATGGCCTGTACGCCAGAACCTGCCACTACCACGCCAGCGGCGCCCAGTTTTTTCAGGCCAGCCTGGTCAACTTTCGCTACATCCGCCACGCTAACACGCAGACGAGTAATACATGCGTCGAGGTTGGTGATGTTCTCTTTACCGCCGAAAGCGGCGACCAGAGCCGGAGCCATCTCGCTGGTGGCGCCAGCTTTGCTCTCTTCGGTGGTGTCTTCACGACCCGGTGTTTTCAGATCCAGGGCTTTAATCAGCACACGGAAAATGACGTAGTACACGATCGCATAGCAGATACCAACAATCGGGAACAGCCACAGCTTGCTGCTGTTACCGGACAGCACGATAAAGTCGATCAGGCCGTGAGAGAACGAGGTACCGTCACGCATACCCAGCAGGATACAGATCGGGAACGCCAGGCCCGCCAGAATGGCATGGATAACGTACAGGATCGGCGCCACGAACATGAACGAGAACTCGATCGGCTCGGTGATACCGGTCAGGAACGAGGTCAGCGCGGCGGAGATCATGATACCGCCCACTTTGGCGCGGTTTTCCGGTTTAGCAGAGTGCCAAATCGCGATAGCCGCTGCCGGCAGACCATACATTTTGAACAGGAAGCCGCCAGACAGTTTGCCCGCCGTCGGGTCGCCTGCCATGTAGCGCGGGATATCGCCGTGGAACACCTGACCAGCCGCGTTGGTGTATTCGCCGATCTGCATCTGGAAAGGAACGTTCCAGATGTGATGCAGACCAAACGGCACCAGGCAACGTTCGATGAAACCGTAGATACCAAACGCCACCACTGGGTTCTGATAAGCAGCCCACTGGGAGAAGGTTTGGATCGCGGAGCCGATCGGCGGCCAAATGAAGGAGAGGATCACGCCGGTGAAGATAGCGGCCAGACCAGAGATAATCGGCACAAAACGCTTGCCCGCAAAGAAGCCGAGATATTCTGGCAGCTTGATGCGATAGAAGCGGTTGAACATGTAGGCGGCGATAGCACCGGAGATAATACCGCCAAGCACGCCGGTATCAGCAAGGTGTTTTGCCGCAATCTCGTCAGCAGGTAAATGCAGCACCAGCGGCGCAACAACCGCCATGGTTTTCACCATGATGCCGTAAGCCACGACTGCAGCCAGTGCGGATACACCGTCGTTATTGGTGAAGCCGAGGGCCACACCGATAGCGAAGATCAGCGGCATATTGGCGAAAACTGAACCGCCTGCTTCTGCCATAACGTGGGAGACCACGGCTGGCAGCCAGCTGAAGTTAGCGGAACCGACGCCCAGCAGGATACCTGCGATAGGCAGTACGGATACCGGCAGCATCAGCGATTTACCGACCTTCTGCAGGTTAGCAAATGCATTCTTAAACATAATTGAGAGTGCTCCTGAGTATTTGGTACTTTTTTACGCTTTCACGCATTGGCCCGGGGGGAGAACCGTGCCGTGGACAGGACATCTAAGCGCCCTTTATTTATTACACAGAGTAAAATAATTAACGGGATGATTGTTTGACGGCTATCACGTTTCAATCAGCCTTCCGGTAAAAATTTACATCAACTTACATAAATTGTATCCAGATGTTGCTAAAAAACCTTCACCGCCACTTTTGTGGCGGTGAACTTTACTCGCTTTGGCTATTAATTACGAGCCTTAAAATAATAAGCAGATCAAGCAGGTTGCAAACGGGCGGGGTCGATGTGGAACAGGGTGGCAAAATTGTCGGTGGTCTGCTGAGCCAGCTGCTCAAGCGACACCCCCTTCAGTACCGCCATATACTCGGCAACGTCACGAACCAGCGCCGGCTGGTTCTCTTTGCCGCGGTGGGGGACCGGCGCCAGGTACGGCGAATCGGTTTCAACCAGCAGGCGATCCAGCGGCACGTAGCGCGCCGCATCACGCAGCTGCTCGGCGTTACGAAAAGTGACGATACCGGAAAACGAGATATAGAACCCCATATCGAGCAGCTTGCCCGCTGTCTCCCTGTCCTCAGTGAAACAGTGTAGTACGCCACCGCAATCCGTCACCTTTTCTTCGCGCAAAATAGCCAGAGTATCGGCACGCGCGTCACGGGTATGGACGATCACCGGCTTATTGAGCTCACGGCCGATACGAATGTGGTCGCGGAACGAGCTTTGCTGTTGGGCTTTAGTTTCCGGGGTATAAAAATAATCCAGACCGGTCTCCCCCATCGCCACGACGCCCTCTTCCGCTGCCAGCGCGCGCAGAGTCTCTACCTCCCAGGGCTCGTCCTGGTTTAATGGGTGTACGCCGCAGGAGAAGACGACGTTGTCACGCGTCCCCACCAGTTCGCGCATACTGCGGTAGCCAGGCAGCGTCGTGGCGACGGCGAGGCAAAATTTCACATCGCGTGCGGCCGCTTTTGCCAGCACGTCGTCGACGTTTTTGTGTAGAGTTTGATAATCCAGACCATCAAGATGGCAGTGGGAGTCGACTAAAAACATAATGTCTCACTCAGAGGTGGGAGACGGGTAAACCCGTCCCGGGTTGCAGGTAATGTTCCCAGCGCAGCAGGCGCTCGGTAAGCAGCAGTTCGCGGTTGACACCGACAACGTTGAGCAATTGCTCGCGGCAGGTACAGACGTCATGGGCAATCGCCTGCAGCCGGGCGGCGGGCAGGCTGTGCGCCAGCTGCTCCAGCAGCGGCCAGACGTCAGGGTTACTCACCAGGGTAATCCCCTGCTGTCGTTTTTGCGCATCGACCAGCAGCGACGCCAGCCAGTGCAGGCGAACCGCCGCCTGTTCATGATTGAGTATCGGCAGCAGCGCCAGCCAGTCACCGCTCGCCAGGGTAGCCGCCAGCGCCTGACACAACTGCTGCCGCGCCGTCCACAGCGGTTCCTGTAACAGTTCGAGCGCCGCAGCCGGCGCGCTGGCGCACAGGCGTAACGCGGTCAACAATGACTCCTGCGGCAGGCTCACCTCACGCTCCAGCCAGGCCAGAGCATAAGGCTCAGACGGCGGCGCCAGATGATGCAGGCGACAGCGGCTGCGCAGAGTGGTCAGCAGACGCGCCGGCTCCTCGCAGGCGAGGAAGAACCAGGTATTCTCCGGGGGCTCCTCCAGCGTTTTCAGCAACGCGTTGGCGGCGGCATCGGTCAGCAAGGCAGCATCGCTAATCCAGACCACTTTTGCCCCACCAAGGCGTGCATGTTCATAGAGCTTTTCATTGACATCGCGCACCGCGTCAATACCCAGCGCGCTCTTGCCCTTCTCGGGGCTGAGCGCATAGTAATCGGGGTGCGTGCCGGCCTGCATCAGCTGACAGCTATGGCAGTGGCCGCAGCTTTTATGTCCTTCGGGCTGGCGGCACATCAGGAAGCGGCACAGCGCGTAAATCAACGCCTCGCCGCCCATCCCGTTCAGGGACTGTAACAGTAAGGCGTGGTGGCCTCGTCCGGCCTGATAGCTACCGACCAGTTGCTCGAACGAGGGGCGCAGCCACGGATACCATTTCATGCCGCTTGCTCCGCCATCCACTGGGCGATCGTGGCGCGAATGTCGCGCGCCACGGCATCCAGCGGCTGAGTTGCGTCAACCGTGCGGATAGAAGGATCGGCGGCGGCCAGCTCAAGATAGCGCGCGCGGGTACGGTTGAAAAAGTTCATGGACTCCTGCTCAATGCGATCCAGCTCGCCGCGGGCCCGGGCGCGCTGCAGCCCCACTTCCGGCGTGACGTCGAGATACAGCGTCAGATTGGGGCGAAAATCACCGAGTACCGCGTCGCGCAGCGTCGCCAGCATCGTGCGGTCAATTCCCCGGCCGCCGCCCTGATAGGCCTGCGTCGACAGATCGTGACGATCGCCGATCACCCACTGGCCGCGGGCCAGCGCGGGCTTAATCACGGTCTCCACCAACTGGACGCGCGCCGCGTAAAACATCAGCACTTCCGCTTTATCGTTAATCACTTCATCGCCTGTGGACTGGATATCCAGCACCAGGCTACGCAGTTTTTCGGCAAGGATTGTGCCCCCCGGCTCGCGGGTAAACACCATATCGTGAATACCCGCCGACTGCAGCGTCTCCACCACCAGTTGACGTGCGGTGGTCTTCCCGGCGCCCTCCAGCCCCTCGATGACGATATAGTTACTGCGCATTTTTTTCCTTAAGTACTTTCAGATAATCCTGCACCGCACGGTTATGACTGACCAGGTTTGTGGTAAACGTATGGCCCCCTTTCCCGTCGGCGACGAAATAAAGATATGGCGTTTTCGCCGGATGGGCGGCCGCCTTCAGCGAGGCCTCGCCCGGCACCGCGATAGGGCCCGGCGGCAAACCGCTGATGGTATAAGTATTGTATGCGGTCGGCGTCTCGAGATCCTTACGCGTTAACTTACCAGTATATCCTTCGCCCATCCCGTAGATTACGGTCGGATCGGTCTGCAAGCGCATACCGATGCGCAGGCGGTTGATAAATACCGACGCGACGCGGTCGCGCTCTTCCGCTACCGCGGTCTCTTTTTCAATAATCGAGGCCATGGTCAACAGCTGGTTCTGATCGGCATAGGGCAGATTCTCCATCCGTCCTTCCCAGACCTTCGCCACTTCGGCGACCATTTTCTGATGCGCGCGCTTGAGGATGGCGATATCGCTGGTGTTGGCGGTGTACATCCAGGTATCCGGCCAGAACCAGCCCTCTACCCAGTCGGCATGCTCAAGACCTAATGCCTTAGCCACCGTCGCGTAGCTATCGTCTTCAAGCGTGTGCTTCACGTACGGGGCATCGCGCAGCTGGCGCAGGTAGTCGCTGACGCGCATGCCTTCGACAAAGCGCAGCGGAAACTGCGCCTCTTTGCCGCTGGCCAGCAGCTGCAACATCTCGCGCACCGTCATTTGCGGCGTGAAGCGATAGGTCCCGGCCTTGAAGTGAGACAGCTCAGGTTCCACCCGCAGCAGCCACTGGAAAACGCGCGGGCGATTGATCACCTTCTCGCGATAGAGATCCTGGCCCAGCGCCAGCCGGCCGGTGCCGGCTTCGAGGGTAAAGATGGTCTCTTCCTTAATCAGCAGCTTGCTGTCCGCCAGCTGGCGTACCTTCCACATGCCTGCCGCCGCGGCGATGCCCAACAGCACGACCAGCAACAGGATAAAACGTAACATTTTCTTCATACTAACCAGACAGCTCACACAAAGGGGCTAAAAAATGGTAAAGCTCACGCGAGGACCAGGTGGTCTCCTCCCAGCGGCGAACCGGCACCAGCGGCATCAGCGCATTGCAGATCAGCACTTCATCGGCCTCCCGCAACGTCTCGGGACGCGCTGTCACTTCGACAACGCGAAACGTCGATGGTGCCAGCTGCGCGATACAGCGCTGCCGCATAATGCCGTTGACCCCGGCATAATCGAGTCGCGGAGTAAATACATCACGTCCCTGACGCCAGAATAAATTCGCGGCACAGCATTCCGTAAGCCACCCGTCACTGTCAAGGACCAGCGCCTCATCGGCGTCCGTCTGCTCAAGATGAGAGCGGATCAGCACCTGCTCAAGGCGATTAAGGTGCTTCAGGCCGGCAAGCCAGGAGTTGCGCCCCAGGGGCACCGGACTCTGGGTCAGAGTAATGCCCTCCTCCCGCCAGCGCGCATAATGCGCCGGGAATGGAGAGAAGCTGAGAATGCGAGTGGGCGACACGCAGCCTGCCGTACTGTATCCCCTTCCCCCAACGCCGCGGGTGAGAGTCACCTTGAGCACGCCCTGCGCGTGCGGCCGAGCCAGACGCTGCATCTCTTCGCTCAGCGTCAGCCAGTCGTTAAATGGGATATGTAATTTTTCACAGGTTGTCTGTAAACGCTGCAGATGGGCGTCCAGTAGCGCAACCTGCCCTTGCTGGATGCGGGCGGTGGTAAAACAGCCGTCGCCAAACTGGGTGGCGCGATCGTTCGCTGCCAACGTGTCCTGTACAACGCCGTTTATCAAGAACATAAAGGACTCCTTTTCACTGGTCGGTCAGTGTGTCAGGACCCAGAGCAGAGAACAAGCGGAGAAAGCTGAATAAAAAAGGCCCGACGAACGGGCCTTTTGTTAAAGCAGTACCGGGGCAAGCCCTGTCACACTTTTTTGAAGATCAGCGAACCGTTAGTGCCGCCAAAGCCGAAGGAGTTGCACAGGGTGTACTCCATACCGGAAACCTGACGCGCTTCGTGTGGAACGAAGTCGAGGTCGCAGCCTTCATCCGGGTTGTCGAGGTTGATCGTCGGCGGAACCGCCTGATCGCGCAGCGCCAGGATAGAGTAAATCGACTCTACCGCCCCTGCCGCACCCAGCAGATGCCCGGTCATGGATTTGGTAGAGCTCACCAGTACGCGGCTCGCCGCATCACCGAAGACAGACTTAACCGCCTGCGCTTCCGCTTTATCGCCGGCCGGCGTCGAGGTGCCGTGGGCGTTGACGTAGCCGATCTGGCCCGGTTCGATGCCCGCATCGCGAATAGCATTCACCATTGCCAGCGCGGCGCCCGCGCCATCTTCCGGCGGTGACGTCATGTGGTAAGCATCGCTGCTCATGCCGAAGCCAACGATCTCGGCGTAGATTTTGGCGCCGCGTTTTTTGGCATGCTCGTACTCTTCCAGCACCACCATACCCGCGCCGTCGCCCAGCACGAAGCCGTCACGATCTTTATCCCACGGACGGCTCGCCGCCTGCGGGTTGTCATTGCGCGTGGAGAGCGCACGCGCCGCGCCGAAGCCGCCCACGCCAAGCGGGGTACTGGCTTTTTCCGCGCCGCCTGCCACCATCGCATCGGCATCGCCATAGGCGATGATGCGCGCGGCCTGGCCGATGTTGTGCACGCCTGAAGTACACGCGGTCGCGATAGAGATACTTGGCCCACGCAGACCAAACATGATGGTCAGATGTCCGGCCACCATGTTAACAATTGTGGAAGGAACGAAGAATGGGCTGATCTTGCGCGGTCCGCCGTTAACCAGCGAACTGTGGTTTTCTTCGATCAAGCCGAGACCGCCGATACCGGAGCCGATAGCGGCGCCAATACGGGTTGCATTCTCTTCCGTCACTTCAAGGCCAGAATCCTGCATGGCCTGAACGCCAGCGACAATTCCATATTGAATGAAGGCATCCATCTTGCGCTGTTCTTTGCGCGAGATAATGTCATCACAGTTAAAATCCTTTACTAAGCCAGCAAATTTCGTTGCATAGGCGCTAGTATCGAAATGGTCGATCAGGCTGATGCCACTCTGACCGGCAAGGAGAGCTTTCCAGGTAGACTCTACGGTATTGCCGACAGGAGACAACATGCCCAGTCCGGTCACAACTACACGACGCTTAGACACGTTTGTCCTCCAGGGAGGGAAAATAGATTCTTGTGGGACAATAAAAAGATAAAACTCAGGCGGTCGAATGACCGCCTGGAGATGTTCACTTACGCCTGGTGGCCGTTGATGTAATCAATGGCAGCCTGAACGGTGGTGATTTTCTCAGCTTCTTCGTCCGGAATCTCAGTATCAAACTCTTCTTCCAGAGCCATTACCAGCTCAACGGTGTCAAGAGAATCAGCGCCCAGGTCTTCAACGAAGGAAGCATTGTTGGTAACTTCTTCCTGCTTAACGCCCAGCTGCTCGCCGATAATTTTCTTAACGCGTTCTTCGATAGTGCTCATACTCTTAAATTTCCTATCAAAACTCGCTTTCGCGATGGTTTTCGTAGTGTATAAAATGTTGAAAAATTTGCAACTAAATCCCGGCAGGTCTTACCACGATTTTGCGCTATTTTGAGGCCGTTTGCCCTAAGAACGCAAATCTTTTCGCACAAAACCGCACAGAGAACCGTGCGAAGTGCGCGGTTCCTGAACGTTTTGCACAAATCTCGGTCAGACCATGTACATTCCGCCGTTGACGTGCAGCGTTTCACCAGTGATGTAACTTGCTTCGTCAGAGGCTAAAAATGCAACCGCGCTGGCGATTTCATTTGGGGTGCCAAGGCGCCCCGCAGGAACTGCCGCCAGCGTACCCGCACGCTGCTCATCGGTCAGCGCACGCGTCATGTCCGTTTCAATAAAGCCCGGAGCAACAACGTTTACAGTAATACCGCGGGACGCAACTTCACGCGCCAGTGATTTACTGAAGCCGATCAGACCCGCTTTCGCCGCGGCGTAGTTGGCCTGACCCGCATTTCCCATGGTACCAACCACAGAACCGATAGTGATAATACGTCCATGACGCTTTTTCATCATAGCGCGCATTACCGCTTTTGACAGACGGAAAACCGATGACAGGTTGGTTTCGATAATATCGTTCCACTCGTCATCTTTCATGCGCATTAACAGATTGTCGCGAGTGATCCCGGCATTATTCACCAGGATATCCACTTCGCCAAACTCTGCGCGCACATTTTCCAGAACAGATTCAATAGATGCCGGGTCGGTCACATTCAACATCAGACCTTTACCATTGGCGCCTAAATAGTCGCTGATCGCCTGCGCGCCGCTTTCGCTGGTCGCAGTACCGATAACTTTCGCGCCACGGGCGACGAGCGTTTCAGCGATAGCACGGCCAATACCGCGGCTTGCACCGGTAACCAGCGCGATTTTTCCTTCAAAACTCATGGTTTTCCTCTTTTATTGCTCAAGCGCCGCAGACATCGCCGCCGGCTCGTTAAGCGCGGAAGCGGTCAGGGTGTCAACAATACGTTTGGTCAGGCCGGTGAGGACTTTACCCGGGCCAACCTCATACAGGTGCGATACGCCCTCGGTAGCCATAAACTCAACGGTTTTGGTCCACTGCACCGGGCTGTACAGCTGGCGCACCAGCGCGTCGCGAATGGCGTCCGGCGCGGTTTCGCACTTCACGTCGACGTTATTCACCACCGGAATCGTCGGCGCGTTGAAGGTGATTTTCTGCAGCTCTACCGCCAGTTTTTCTGCGGCTGGCTTCATCAGCGCGCAGTGGGACGGCACGCTCACCGGCAGCGGCAGCGCGCGTTTGGCGCCGGCGGCTTTACAGGCGGCGCCAGCGCGTTCAACGGCCTCTTTGTGCCCGGCGATAACCACCTGGCCCGGAGAATTGTAGTTCACCGGAGAGACCACCTGCCCTTCGGCAGATTCTTCACAGGCTTTGGCGATAGCGGCGTCGTCCAGACCGATAATCGCGGACATGGCGCCGGTACCTTCCGGTACGGCTTCCTGCATGAATTTACCACGCAGCTCAACCAGGCGAACGGCATCAGCGAAACCGATAACGCCCGCGCATACCAGCGCGGAGTATTCGCCGAGGCTGTGACCCGCCAGCAGCGTTGGCGCTTTGCCGCCCTGCTGTTGCCAGACGCGGTACAGCGCCACGGAGGCGGCGAGCAGCGCCGGTTGAGTCTGCCAGGTCTTATTCAGTTCTTCTGCCGGGCCCTGTTGCGTCAGCGCCCACAGATCGTAACCCAACGCTGCGGAAGCTTCACCGAAGGTCTCTTCAATGACCGGCCAGGCGGCAGCCATTTCGGCCAGCATGCCTACGGCCTGAGAGCCCTGCCCCGGGAACACAAATGCGAATTGCGTCATGTTTAAATCCTTATACTAAAAACGAACCAGCGCGGAACCCCAGGTGAAACCGCCACCAAAGGCTTCCAGCAAAATCAGCTGACCGCGCTGAATACGGCCATCGCGGACGGCCTCATCCAGCGCGCAAGGGACTGACGCCGCGGAGGTGTTGCCATGACGGTCGAGGGTCACAACGACGTTATCCATCGACATACCCAGTTTCTTCGCCGTCGCGCTGATAATACGCAGGTTAGCCTGATGCGGCACCAGCCAGTCCAGCGCTGAACGTTCAAGATTATTCGCTGCCAGCGTCTCATCAACGATGTGCGCCAGCTCGGTGACCGCCACTTTGAAGACTTCGTTGCCGGCCATCGTCAGATAGATCGGGTTTTCCGGATCGACGCGATCGGCGTTCGGCAGGGTCAGCAGTTCGCCATAGCTGCCGTCGGCATGCAGATGCGTCGAGATAATGCCCGGCTCTTCGGAGGCGCCCAGCACAACCGCGCCGGCGCCGTCGCCGAAAATAATAATCGTTCCGCGATCCGCCGGATCGCAGGTGCGCGCCAGCACATCGGCGCCAACAACCAGCGCATAATCTACCGCGCCGTTCTTCACGTACTGATCGGCGACGCTTAGCGCATAGGTGAAACCGGCGCAGGCGGCGGCGACATCAAACGCCGGGCAACCCTTAACGCCCAGCATTGACTGGATCTGGCATGCAGAACTCGGAAACGCGTGCGTGCCGGAGGTGGTCGCAACGATAATCAGACCAATTTGCTCCGCGGACACGCCCGCCATCGCCAGCGCCTGCTTTGCGGCTTCAAAGCCCATCGTAGCAACTGTTTCATGCGCTGCGGCAATACGACGCTCACGGATACCTGTGCGGGTGACAATCCACTCGTCAGAGGTTTCTACCATTTTTTCCAGGTCGGCGTTTGTACGCACTTGCTCGGGCAGATAGCTGCCGGTACCAATAATCTTCGTATACATGTACGCTCAGTCACTCTTGGGTGATATACCCGCCTCGTTCAACCGCCGCGGCGTCAATCGTGGCCATTCGTCCCGCTTTGCTGTCGGGCGTTCACGTCACTGTCGCTTTCCGGCAGCTCGAAACCAGCTGGGTATAAAGATTCCAGGCGCGCGGCGATCCGCTGAGGGATCTGCCGCTGCACCGCCTGCACTGCCTGCTCTATCGCGACGCTAAAGGCGCGTTGATTGGCAGCACCATGACTCTTGATCACGGAACCGCGCAATCCTAACAGACAGGCGCCATTATACTGGTCGGGGTTGAGGTGACTGAATCGCCTCGCCAGGCTTTTTTGTAACCAACGTTTTAGTAACAGCAGCCACCACGACCGTTTTTTGCCCTCTCCCTGAGATTTCAGCAGTGAAAGGAACATTCTGACAACACCTTCCATGGTTTTTAATGTGACGTTGCCCGTGAATCCATCACAAACCAGCACATCGGTTTTTCCGGTCAACAGTTCATTGGCTTCAAGATAGCCGATGTAGTTGAGGGAAGGCAGCGTTTTGAGCACAGCGGCAGCATCGCGGATGCTGCCGAGGCCTTTCATCTCTTCTTCGCCGATGTTCAACAAAGCGACGCGGGGGTTGGCAATGCCGACCACTTCTTCCGCCAGCACCGCGCCCATTACCGCGAACTGCACCAGCATCGTGCTGTCGCAATCGACGTTGGCGCCGAGATCCAGCACCACGGTTTTGCCCTTCTGCTGGTGCGGTAAAACCGTCACCAGCGCCGGCCGCTCAATACCTTCGATCGGTTTGAGCAGCAGTTTCGCCAGACCCATCAGCGCGCCGGTGTTGCCAGCGCTGACGCAGGCTTGCGCCCGCCCTTCTTTCACAAGCTCCAGCGCCACGCGCATTGAGCTTCCGCGACTGCTGCGGATAGCCTGCGCGGGTCGCGCATCACTGGCAATAACTGACTGCGCAGGAATAATCTGCAGACGCGAACGTTGTTCGAAGTCAGCTTTGGCGAGTAATGGCGTGATGGCGTCGGGATCGCCGACTAAAAGAAGTGTGAGTTGCGAATTAGAGTTCAGTGCCTGCAGTGCTGCAGGCACCGTCACGGATGGGCCGAAATCGCCCCCCATGACATCTAACGCCAGGGTTAGACGTGTCAAGGTATCGTCGCTGCCCGGTTCGGTGATTCCCCAGTTGCCCGGGGAGTCCTCACTAAGCTTCATCACGCTGGCACCCGCGAATATTCACGCTGCAGACGCAACAATCCGGGCATAAATGCCCCCAGCGACCGGGTTAACCGAGTTTCCAGGGACGCACACGCCCGCCATGGCCTGCAACGGGAAATCCTGCGAGTATCGCGTGATTACTTAGCGATAACCTTGCGACCGCGGTAGAAACCGTCGGCAGTGATGTGGTGACGCAGGTGTTTCTCACCAGAAGTTTTGTCTACAGACAGGCTGGTGACTGCGGTCAGCGCGTCATGGGAACGACGCATGCCACGTTTGGAACGGGTTGGTTTATTCTGTTGTACGGCCATGGACCTTACTCCTCAATTACTTACGCTTTAAGCTGGCTAATACGGCAAATGGGTTTGGTTTTTGTGCCTCTTCAGGCAGTTCGCCAAAGACCATGTCCGCGTCGGACACTTCACAGTGTTCAGAATCATGCACCGGAACTACGGGCAGGGAGAGGATAATTTCATCCTCGACCATTGCCTGCAGGTCGATTTCACCGAATTCGTTAACCTCAATCGGCTCATACGCTTCCGGTAGTGCTTCGGCCTGTTCGTCATTTCTGACGGGGCTAAAACAATACGTGGTGTGGACGTGATGGGAGAACGGTTTCCCGCAACGCTGGCATTCGAGAGTTACCGTTACCTTTGCATCGCCAGTAATAACGGCGAGACGCTGGTTATCGATAGCGAACGACATGCTGCATTCCACATCGCTGTCCACGCTGACTACAGAATCGGTTACACGTTCAACCTGATCGCGGGCATAGATGCCTTCGTAATCAAGGCGTTTTTGAGCCGTGCGTACCGGATCAAGAGTCAGGGGTAATTTTACCTTTTGCATAGGGCGCGCATATTAACTTTGTAATGTCATAGAGTCAAAGAAAAAGGCAGCCTCAGGTTGCCTTTTGCCATTTATTCGCACACATTGCGGCGCATAGTTTAAGATGATGCTCTGCGAAGCGCTATATGTGGATGAAAAAATATGTCTGATCTTATCCTCGCGTCAACCTCTCCCTGGCGGCGCATGCTGCTGGAAAAACTGGGTTTACCGTTTGAATGTGCCGCGCCTGACGTCGACGAAACGCCCCGGCCTGATGAATCCGCACGTCAGCTTGTCACCCGGCTGGCGCAGGCCAAAGCGCAAAGTCTGGCCACGCGCTTCCCTAATCACCTTATTATAGGCTCCGATCAGGTTTGCGTGCTGGACGGTGAAATCACCGGCAAACCGCACACCGAGGAAAATGCCCGCAGGCAGTTAAGAAAGGCCAGCGGGTCAATCATTACCTTTTATACCGGACTGGCGCTGTACAACTCTGCCAGCGGCCATCTGCAAACCGAATGCGAACCCTTTGACGTTCACTTTCGCCATCTCAGTGATAAAGAGATAGAAGGCTATGTGCGCAAAGAGAACCCGCTGCAGTGCGCCGGGAGTTTCAAGAGCGAAGGATTGGGCATTACGCTGTTCGAACGGCTGGAAGGCCGCGACCCGAACACCCTGGTCGGTTTACCCTTAATCGCGCTCTGTCAGATGTTGCGCCGTGAAAACTACAACCCGCTGTTAGGCTGAGGCAAAAAAAACGGCGGAACTGATTCCGCCGTTGCGCTTATTTGCTCTTCCGTAGCACCTGTAAACAGTGCTTCAGCTGGTTGTCCAGCGGCGCCTCAACGCGCATCACCTCCCCGCTCCCCGGGTGGGTAAACTTCAGCGCCGCCGCGTGCAGGAACAGGCGGTTTAAGCCGGTAGCGGACAGCTGCTTGTCGAACTCGCGGTCGCCATAGCGGTCGTCAAAAGCGATAGGATGGCCGGCATACTGGGTATGAACGCGGATCTGATGCGTGCGGCCGGTGACCGGGCTGCAGCGCACCAGCGTGGCGAATTCGTAACGCTCTTCCACTTTAAAGCGCGTCTCCGACGGCTTGCCTTCCTGACTCACGCGAACGATGCGCTCCCCGCTCTGCAGAATATTCTTCAACAGCGGGGCCTGGACCACTTTGGTATGCGACTGCCACTGGCCGCGCACCAGCGCCAGATAATCTTTCTGCATGCCTTTATCGCGCAGTTGCTCGTGCAGCGAACGCAGCGCTGAGCGCTTTTTCGCCACCAGCAGCACGCCGGAGGTATCCCGGTCGAGACGATGCACCAGCTCAAGGAAGCGCGCCTCCGGGCGCAGGGCGCGCAGCCCTTCAATCACGCCGAAGCTCAGGCCGCTGCCGCCGTGTACCGCAGTACCAGAAGGCTTATTGAGCACCAGAATATGATCGTCTTCATAGAGGATCACCTCAGAGAGCGCGGCCACTTTCTGCAGGTGCGGCGATACCGCCTCTTCTTCACGCTCCGCCACGCGTACCGGCGGGATACGGACTTCATCGCCCGCTTCCAGCTTATACTCCGGCTTCACGCGCTTTTTGTTTACCCGCACCTCGCCTTTACGCAGGATGCGATAAATCATGCTCTTCGGTACGCCTTTCAATTGCGTACGCAAAAAGTTGTCGATACGTTGCCCCGCTTCATCAGCAGCAATGGCAACCATTTTTACGGTTGGGGTCTCAGTTTTCATGGTGCGCGATTCTAAATAGCCGGACGCATTAGCGCCACTCATTTTTATATGCTTATATTTATCATTATCCTGTTTTCACGGTTTACCTGACCGCCATTTTGTTTGTTATTAGAACAATCTGTATGGGCAGGTGATAAAACTGTGAGTAACCGGGTGATAAAAGGTGAAAGTCAACTTGCTATAACAAGGTTAGCAATGGAATAATGAGACCGTTTTCCGTATTGCATCTTGTTAGAACAAGACATTAGCGGAATGACCAATTTTGTCTGACCGATCGCCCACGCAGCAATGGCGTAAGACGTTGTGATCTTTCAGACAGTTAGCGGGCTGCGGGTTGCAGTCCTTACCGGTACAGGCTCTATGGATTTCAAGTCGCAGGAAGGCGTCAACTCCGGGACTCCCGGGAGCTCATCTGGATCGCCAGATCGAGGTGAGCAGGTTAAGCCACCATGCCTGCAACGCGAAAGACGACGAGTATAAATGGAATATTCTCTGGTGATACATCCCAGGCTGTTCCCCTGAATAATTGCGCTGTGTTTCCGTTTGAAACACAGGCGACCGACACTCTGCGCCTCTTAAGCGCGCGACAACCGTGAGGTTGGCGACGTGAACCAGACACGAGGCCATCGGTTTTCCCCCGGAAAGGCATTACTCTGCCCGCAGCTTAGTCGTCAATGTAAGAATAATGAGTAAGTTACGATGAAAAGAATGTTAATCAACGCAACTCAGCAGGAAGAGTTGCGCGTCGCCCTTGTTGATGGGCAGCGCCTGTACGACCTGGATATCGAAAGCCCCGGGCACGAACAGAAAAAAGCGAACATCTACAAAGGCAAAATCACCCGCATTGAACCCAGCCTTGAAGCCGCGTTTGTTGATTACGGCGCCGAGCGTCATGGTTTCCTCCCCCTCAAAGAAATCGCCCGCGAATACTTCCCCGCCAACTACAATGCGCATGGTCGTCCTAATATCAAAGACGTACTGCGGGAAGGTCAGGAAGTTATCGTGCAGATTGATAAAGAAGAACGCGGCAACAAAGGCGCTGCGCTCACCACCTTTATCAGCCTGGCGGGCAGCTATCTGGTACTGATGCCGAACAACCCGCGCGCCGGGGGAATTTCCCGCCGTATCGAGGGCGACGACCGTACCGAACTGAAAGAAGCGCTGGCGAGCCTGGAGCTTCCGGACGGCATGGGCCTGATCGTTCGCACCGCTGGCGTCGGCAAATCCGCCGAAGCCCTGCAGTGGGACCTGAGCTTCCGCCTGAAGCACTGGGAAGCGATTCAGAAAGCCGCGGAAAGCCGTCCGGCGCCGTTCCTGATCCACCAGGAAAGCAACGTCATTGTCCGCGCCTTCCGTGACTACCTGCGCCAGGACATCGGCGAAATCCTGATCGATAACCCGAAAGTGCTTGAGCTGGCGCGCCAGCATATCGCCGCGCTGGGTCGTCCGGATTTCAGCAGCAAAATAAAACTGTACACCGGTGAAATCCCGCTGTTCAGCCATTATCAGATCGAATCGCAAATTGAGTCCGCCTTCCAGCGCGAAGTGCGCCTGCCTTCCGGCGGGTCTATCGTTATCGATAGCACCGAAGCGCTGACCGCGATCGATATCAACTCCGCCCGCGCCACCCGCGGCGGCGATATCGAAGAGACAGCCTTCAATACCAACCTCGAAGCGGCTGACGAAATTGCCCGCCAGCTGCGTCTGCGCGACCTCGGCGGCCTGATCGTTATCGACTTCATCGATATGACCCCGGTTCGCCACCAGCGCGCCGTGGAGAATCGTCTGCGCGAAGCCGTCCGTCAGGACCGGGCGCGCATTCAGATCAGCCATATTTCGCGCTTCGGCCTGCTGGAGATGTCCCGTCAGCGCCTGAGCCCGTCGCTGGGCGAGTCCAGCCACCACGTCTGCCCGCGCTGCTCCGGCACCGGCACCGTGCGTGATAACGAATCGCTGTCGCTCTCTATTCTGCGTCTGATCGAAGAAGAAGCGCTGAAAGAGAATACCAAAGAAGTCCACGCCATTGTTCCGGTACCGATCGCCTCCTATCTGCTGAACGAAAAACGTGCCGCAGTGAGCGCTATCGAATCCCGTCAGGGCGATGTGCGCGTTATTATCGTGCCAAACGACGAAATGCAAACGCCGCACTACTCCGTCCTGCGCGTGCGCAAAGGTGAAGAAACCTCAACGCTGAGCTATCTGCTGCCGAAGCTGCATGAAGAAGAGATGGCGCTGCCAGGCGACGATGAGCCGGCGGAGCGGAAACGTCCGGAACAGCCGGCCCTGGCCGCTTTTGTCATGCCAGATGCGCCGCCAGCCCCGATGCTCGAAGAGCCTGCCGCCGCGCCTGTCGCCGCAGCGGCACCGGTCGCGGCCGCCGCACCGGCGCAGCCTGGCCTGCTCTCACGCTTCTTCAGCGCGCTGAAGAATATCTTCTCTGGCGCCGAAGAGGCCAAACCGGCTGAAGTTCAGGTCGAGAAGAAAGCGGAAGAAAAACCGGAGCGTCAGCAGGAGCGTCGTAAACCGCGCACCAACAACCGCCGCGACCGCAACGACCGCCGTGATAACCGCGACAATCGTGACAACCGCGATAACCGTGACAATCGCGACACCCGTGCGGACAATGCCGAGGGCCGTGAACCGCGCGAATCGCGTGAAGAGAACCGTCGCAACCGTCGCGAGAAGCCGTCGCAGAACGTGGAAGCCCGTGATGTTCGCCAAACCTCAGGCGACGACGCGGAGAAAGCGAAATCCCGTGACGAGCAGCAGCCGCGCCGCGAACGCACCCGCCGCCGCAATGACGACAAACGTCAGGCGCAGCAGGAAGCCAAAGCGCAGACTCGCGAAGAGCCAGTTGTGCAGGAGACGGAGCAGGAAGAGCGTGTACAAACTCTGCCGCGTCGTAAACCGCGCCAGCTGGCACAGAAAGTGCGCGTTGAGTCCGCTGTCGTCGAGCCAGTTGCCGAGATCGTGCCAGAAGCCGTAGTGGCTGAAGTTATCGCTCCGCACAGCGAGCCGGTGAAAGCCGAGCTGCCGGCAGGGGTGGAGAGCGTGGCGGACCAGGACGAAAATGGCGAATCCCGTGAAGCGAACGGTATGCCGCGTCGCTCACGTCGCTCCCCGCGTCACCTGCGCGTCAGCGGTCAGCGTCGTCGTCGCTATCGTGACGAACGCTATCCGACCCAGTCGCCTATGCCGCTGACCGTAGCCTGCGCATCGCCGGAGATGGCTTCCGGTAAAGTCTGGATCCGCTACCCGGAGGTTCGTCCGCAGGATCAGCAGCCGGAAGAGGTTCAGGTTCAGGACGCCAGCGTCGCGAAAACTGTCGAGGCCGTAGCGGCCCCGGTTGCCGTCGTTGAAACCGTTACCGCTGCGCCGGTCACCGTCGAGCCGGCTACCATGGAACCAGCAACCGCTGAGCCGGTAGTCGTCGAGCCGGTAGCGGCCGCCGAGCCGCTGGTCGTTGATGCTGCGGAAGTTGTCGCGCCAGCAGCCGTCGAGCCAGCGCCTCAGGAGCCGGTCACCGAAGCACCGGCTGTCGAAACGCCTCAGGCTATCGCGCCAGTGACGCTCGACCCCGAGCCGGTGGTGGTAGAACCTGAAGCGGTGGAAACGACGCCTGTCGTTGCAGCGCCAGTGGAAACTATCGCCCCGGTCGCAGAAACCGTGGAGCAAGCGCCAGTGACCGAAGCGGCCCCTGCCGAACCGGTCAAAGCCGAGCCCCCGGTGAGCAAGCCGGTCGTAGTGGCGGGTCATCGCCATGCCACCGCGCCAATGACCCGTGCGCCAGCTCCGGACTATGTCCCGGAAGCACCGCGTCACAGCACCTGGGTGCGCCCGCCGTTCGCCTTTGAAGGTAAAGGCGCCGCCGGTGGTCATAGCGCGACCCATAAAGCCACCGCTGAACCGACTCGCCCACAGCCCGTCGAGTAAGCGTGCTTAATAAAAAAACCGGCCTTTGGCCGGTTTTTTTATGCGCTTTGCGGACGCTGCATCCCGGCGAGATCCGGCATGATCTCCCGCATCAGGTCGAGGAACTTACGCAGGCGTGTCGGGTAATAGCGCGCCCAGGGATAAACCAGATGAACCGGCAGCGAGGCGGGTCGCCACTGCGGGAACAGCTCAATCAGCCGTCCGGCGGCAATATCCTCCACGACCGTCCAGCTGGACACCATCGCCACCCCCAGCCCCGCCAGCGCGGTGTTGCGCGCGACGTAAAGACTGTCAGTGCTCAGACAAGGAGTAATCGCTGTAGAGACAATCTGCCCGCTTGCCTGATGCCTGAGCCGTACCTCATGCTGATAAAAGGTATTAATGGCGATCCATGGCAGGCCCGATAACGCCTCCAGCGAGGTTAACGGCGGATACTTCGCCAGCAGCTCAGGAGAAGCCACTACGCAGCGCGGCACTTCCGCCAGCAGTACGGATACCGTTGCTGGATCCACCTCCGCCCCCACGCGAATAGCGCAGTCGATATTATCGCTGAGGAAGTCGACGGTATTATCGTTTAGCATCCACTCCACCGACAGCTGCGGATGGCGCTGTAGAAATGCCACCAGCGGCGCCAGCAGTTGCTGCTGGCCAAACGCGTGGGGCGCCCGCACTCGCAGAACGCCCACCGGCCGATCGTCGGCAATACGCAGGTCATCCTCCAGCGCCAGCCAGGCGTCCACCACCTGACGGGCGTGACGATAACAGCGTTCGCCATCGTCAGTGAGCTTCATCGCATGGGTGGTGCGCAGGATCAGCTTAACCCCCAGCAGCCCTTCAAGGGACTGCAGGCGGCGGCTGACGGTCGCCTGGGTAGTGTCCATCTGCCCTGCGGCGGCGGAGAGCGATCCGGCCTCTACGATGCGGATATAGGTGCGCATCAGCTCAATGCGGTCTATACGCTCTTGTCTTTTCATTTTCCTTTTGCCTATACGTGCTACGTATAACCGTTTTACCACCAGCCCAGCTACCGCGCCAGCCGCGTTCAGGGAAAAATAGCCCCATCGCATCTATGAGGCATTGAACATGACACCGACTTCCCTTTCCACCCGCGACGCAGGCTGGATTATCTTCATTCTCGCACTCGGCGCCGGCTTTAGCGTCGCCTCTATTTACTACGCGCAGCCGCTGCTGCCGTTGATGGGCGCCAATCTCCACCTGACTGTAGAAGGTATGGGTCTGGTCCCTACCCTGACGCAGGCGGGTTATGCGCTCGGCATTCTGTTCCTGCTCCCGCTCGGCGACCGCCACGATCGCCGCCGGCTGATCCTGGTGAAAAGCGCGCTGCTGGCGCTCCTGCTGCTCCTGTGCAGCCTCACCGGCCAGCTCAGCTCACTGCTGGTGGTCAGTCTGCTGATCGGTATGGCGGCGACCATGGCGCAGGATATCGTCCCGGCGGCGGCGATCCTCGCCCCGGCGGGCAAGCAGGGAAAAATGGTGGGCACGGTGATGACCGGGCTGCTGCTGGGGATCCTGCTCTCCCGGACGGTCAGCGGCGTGGTGGGCGCCGTATTCGGCTGGCGGGTGATGTATCAGGCGGCGGCGGTCAGCGTCGCGCTGATTGGCCTGGTAATGTGGCGCGTCCTGCCGCGCTTCGCTGTGCACTCGACGCTGAGCTATCCGCAGCTGATGGCCTCGATGGCGCATCTGTGGCAGCGTTACCCGGCATTACGCCGCGCCGCGCTAGCTCAGGGCGCGCTCTCCATCGCCTTTAGCGCCTTCTGGTCGACGCTGGCGGTGATGCTCTCCGAACACTATCACATGGGCAGCGCAGTAGCGGGCGGTTTCGGTATCGCCGGGGCCGCCGGGGCGCTGGCCGCGCCGCTTGCCGGCGGTCTGGCCGATAAATTTGGCGCCGGTAAGGTGACACAGATGGGTGCGGCGCTGGTCACCCTCTCCTTTGCCCTGATGTTTATGCTGCCGCTGCTGCCAGTACACGCTCAGTTGGCGCTGATTGCCCTGTCGGCGATTGGCTTTGACCTTGGCCTGCAGTCAAGCCTGGTGGCGCATCAGAACCTGGTATATGGCCTTGAGCCACAGGCCCGCGGCCGCCTCAACGCCCTGCTGTTCACCGTGGTGTTTATCGGGATGTCGCTGGGGTCGGTGCTGGGCAGTAAGCTGTACGTGCTGGCCGGCTGGAACGGAGTGGTCACGCTGGCAGTGATCACTGGCGCGCTAGCCCTGGCGATCCGTCTGCTGGAGAATGCCCGCATCCTCGCTGCCGAACGCAGCGCATCATAAAAAAACCCCGCTTCGCCTGAGGCGAAGCGGGGTTTTTCTACCCACACAACCGCTTACGCCGTGCGACGGACAAACTCTTTCACGCGGAAGCCCAGCACCAGCAGCGTGGCGAAATAGGCTACCACCCCGGCGATAACCACCGCCAGCAAACGCATCAGACGGAACGGCATCGTCCCCAGCGACCACTCAGGCATGAGATGCATGACGCCCAGCAGCGCCGCGGCCATAACCAGCACTGCAATAATCAGACGCAGCAGGAAGGCCAACCAGCCCGGCTGCGGGGTGAAAATTTTCTGTTTACGCAGCTGCCAGTAGAGCAGCGCGGCGTTCAGGCAGGCCGCCAGGCCGATGGACAGCGACAGACCCGCATGCTTCAGCGGGCCGATAAACGCCAGGTTCATTACCTGAGTCATAATCAGGGTGATAATAGCAATCTTGACCGGGGTCTTGATGTCCTGACGGGAATAAAAGCCCGGCGCCAGCACTTTCACCACGATAAGGCCCATCAGCCCCACGGAATAGGCCACCAGCGCGCGCTGGGTCATCGCCGCGTCAAAGGCGCTGAATTTGCCGTACTGGAACAGAGCCACGGTCAGCGGTTTGGCGAGGATCCCCAGCGCCACCGCGCTCGGCAGCGCCAGCAGAAAACAGAGACGCAGTCCCCAGTCCATCAGCCGGCAATACTCGTCATGGTTACCGCTGGCGAAGCTTTTTGACAGCGATGGCAGCAGGATAGTACCGAGCGCCACGCCCAGCACGCCGGAGGGAAACTCCATCAGGCGGTCGGCATAATACATCCACGACACCGAGCCCGACACGAGGAATGAGGCGAAAATGGTATTGATGATAAGGGAGATCTGGCTTACCGACACGCCAAGGATCGCCGGCCCCATCTGCTTCACCACCCGCATCGCGCCGGCATCTTTCAGATTAATTCGCGGCAGGACCAGCATGCCAATCTTCTTCAGATGCGGCAGCTGGTAAGCCAGCTGCAGCACGCCGCCGACCGTCACCGCCCAGGCCAGCGCCAGCACCGGCGGATGGAAATACGGCGCGGCAAACAGCGCAAAGCCAATCATACTGACGTTGAGGAACGTCGGCGCAAAGGCCGGCACCGAGAAGCGGTTCCAGGTATTGAGGATCGCCCCCACCAGCGAAGCCAGGGAGATCAGCAAAATATAGGGAAAGGTAATACGCAGCAGCTGGGTGGTTAGCGCAAACTTATCGGCGGTATCGGCAAAGCCGGGCGCAGTAATGGTGATTACCCACGGCGCCGCCAGCATCCCGATAACGGTAACGATAGCCAGGGCCAGGGTCAGCAGCCCGGAGACGTATGAGACAAACACGCGGGTGGCATCTTCGCCCTGCTTGCTTTTATATTCGGCAAGGATCGGCACAAACGCCTGTGAGAAGGCGCCTTCGGCAAAAATACGCCGCAGCAGGTTAGGCAGTTTGAAGGCGACAAAAAAGGCATCGGTCGCCATCCCGGCGCCAAAAATACGCGCCACAATCGCATCGCGGGCAAAGCCCAGCACGCGCGAAAACATGGTCATCGAACTGACTGCCGCCAGTGATTTTAAAAGGTTCATTACGCTGTTATTCCAAACCCTGGAGTAAAACGCCCGCAAATGCGGGCGCTGGAAAGTGGCGATAGTCTACCGGGTTCAACATGAATTACTACTGTCAGTTGTTACAATGGATTATTCGCTAATGGCGTCGCGCCACAGTTTCTCAACGATCCGCTGAGCCAGCAGCGCCTGTTCGCCTGCAGTTTCAGGAACTGTCTGATTTTGCACGCATTCGATAAAATGGCGCGCGCAGCCGACAAAGCCGCGCTGCTCAAGGGTGGTTTGCCAGCCGGCAACCGGGCGCTGGACCACGCCATGACCGCACTCCTCCTGCCATTCGCGCATCTCGCTGACGGCATATAGCCCGCCATCCGTGACCGCCTGCACCCACTCGCGCTGGCTGCCTGCGCGACGATGCATGCTGGTGGTGACCTGCAGCCGGGGCGAACTGAACTGATGTTCGGCATAGAGCATTTCGCCCTGCGGGGTGATCTTCAGCGCGCCGCCGCGCAGACGTGCCTGACCGTCGGCCAGCCATAGCGCGGTATCCACCACATGCAGATAGTCATCAAGCAGCGTAAAGCGCAGATCGTTGCCGACGCTATCGCTACGATGCTTATCCATCCGCAGCGAGGCCGCCTCGCCCAGCCGCCCCTTCAGCTCCCGATAGAGCGGCGCGAAGCGGCGATTAAAACCGACCATCAACGTCAGTCGACGTCGCGCCGCCAGCTCGACCAGCGTCTCCGCCTCACTCAGCTTGTCCGCCAATGGTTTATCCACACAAACATGAACCCCGGCATTCAGTAAGTGATTCACTACTTCATAATGTGAAGCCGTCGAGGTATGGACAAAGACCGCATCGCACTGTGCCGCCAGGGCATCGAGGGAATCAGCGTATGGCATCCGCCAGGTTTCGCAGATCCGCAGCGCCTTCTCTTTACCCGGCGACCAGGCCGCCTGCAGCGTCCAGCTTTCCGCCGCCCCCAGCACCGGCAGCCACGCTTTCTGCGCAATGCTGCCTAAGCCGACCACCCCAATGCGCAATCTTGTCCCCACGTTTTAGTCTCCCAGATGGTGTAACAGCGAATCGAGGCGCGCTTTCAGCTCCGCCACCTCGCCCTCCAGCGCTTCAACCCTGGCGCGCAGATCGCTGTCATCGTCCAGCGGCGCGAGAGCTTCCACTGTGGTGATCAGCGTGTCCATATCGTCGCAAAACAGATGCATATAGCGGCTTTCCCGTTTTCCCGGCTCCCGGGGCAGCCGGGCGACGAAGGGGCCATCTTCGCGCGTCGTCAGCCCTTCCAGCACGCTTTCCACTTCCGCCATATCGCTGAACTCATACATCCGCTGCGCCCGGCTGCGTAGTTCGCCCGGCGTCTGAGCACCGCGCAGCAGCAGCGTCGTGACCACCGCGACCTCGCCGGCGCTAAGCTTCAGATCGCCAAATTCAGAGTTGCAAAAGCGCTGTTCATACTTGGTGACGCGATTACCGAATCCGCTGACCGTGCGCAGATAGTGCCGTTTCACCAGCGTATCCAGCAGGGCCTGGACCTCGCTTTCGCTCAGCGACATCACTGGCTCGCGGTTGGTTTTCTGATTGCAGGCGATCACCACAGCATTTACCGACAGCGGATACTGCTCGGGGGTGGTGACCTGCTTTTCCAGCAGGCAGCCAATGACGCGCGCTTCATGCGCAGTTAACTGATATTTCATCCTCTCTCCTTAACGTCCCGCAGACCAGTCCGGCGTCGTTAGCGCCGTCAGTACATGGTCACGCCACTGCCCGTCAATCAGCAGATAATCTTTGGCGTAACCCTCTTTTTCAAACCCCAACCGCGCCAGCAGCGCGCCGCTGCGCTGATTATGCGGCATGTAGTTGGCCATAATGCGATGAATATGCTGCGTGCGCTGCATATAGCGAATCGCCGACGTCAGCGCTTCAAACATCAGCCCCTGCCCCTGCCACTTCTCGCCAATGGAATAGCCAAGATAACAGGCATGGAAAGATCCGCGCACCACGTTGGAGAAATTCGCCACACCGATGATCTCTTTTTCCTCAGGGTCGAGCAGCGCGAAATAAAAAGCTGACCCCTGCTTATGAAACTCAGCGATCATCGACAGACGCGCCTGCCATCCGGAGGGATAGCAGTGGCTGTCGTCACGAACCGGCTCCCAGGGTTTTAAGAACGCTTTATTTTCGGCGTAATAATCGGCCAGACGCCAGGCGTCACGATCGTGAACCAGGCGCACCACCAGCCGGTCCGTCGTCAAACGCACCTTCGGCACGTTACTGCGATAGCCAAACATTTCCTTTTTCAGTCCCCCTGACTTCACTCTTGCTTTCATCACTATACCTTTCCTGCACGATAGTGTGAAAACAGCAACATACCATTTTCTGCGCCATCTCCTCTTTTCGATGAATAGGCTCAATCGATCTTGCTTTTTGATAAAAAAATATTGTCGCAAGGGTGCTGGGAAAAGCAGCAGATTGCCCGCAGAATATCCTCGCTTATCTCTATTTTTCCCTGGAGGGGAAATGTCCCGCGTCTCGCAGGCAAGGAGCCTGGGTAAATATTTCCTGTTAGTCGATAACATGCTGGTCGTGCTGGGCTTTTTTGTCGTTTTTCCGCTGATTTCCATCCGCTTTGTTGATCAGATGGGCTGGGCAGCGCTGATGGTCGGCATTGCGCTCGGCCTGCGCCAGCTGGTACAGCAGGGATTAGGCATCTTTGGCGGCGCCATCGCCGACCGCTTCGGCGCGAAACCGATGATCGTCACCGGCATGCTGATGCGTGCCGGCGGTTTCGCGGCGATGGCCGTCGCCCATGAGCCGTGGGTGCTGTGGTTCTCGTGCATACTCTCCGGACTCGGCGGTACACTGTTTGATCCGCCGCGGGCGGCGCTGGTGGTTAAGCTGGTGCGTCCGCATCAGCGCGGCCGCTTTTTCTCGATCCTGATGATGCAGGATAGCGCCGGCGCGGTGATTGGCGCCCTGCTGGGCAGCTGGCTGCTGCAGTATGATTTTCGCCTGGTGTGCAGCGCCGGCGCCGCGCTGTTTATCGCCTGCGCCGCGTTTAACGCCTGGTATCTGCCGGCATGGAAGCTCTCGACGGTGAAAACGCCGATTCGTGAGGGGCTGGGCCGGGTGCTGCGGGACAAACGCTTCGTCACCTATGTCCTGACGCTGACCGGCTATTATATGCTGGCGGTACAGGTGATGCTGATGCTGCCGATCATGGTGAATGATATCGCCGGCTCGCCGGCCGCCGTGAAATGGATGTACGCCATCGAAGCCACCATTTCGCTCACCCTGCTCTATCCTATTGCCCGTTGGAGCGAAAAACGCTTCCGCCTTGAGCACCGGCTGATGGCCGGTCTGCTGGTGATGACCCTGGCCATGCTCCCCATCGGGATGACCAGCAGTTTACAGCAGCTGTTTACCCTGATTTGCCTGTTTTACATCGGCTCTATCATTGCCGAACCCGCCCGCGAGACGCTGGGCGCTTCGCTGGCGGACGCCCGGGCGCGTGGCAGCTATATGGGTTTCAGCCGTCTGGGGCTCGCCTTCGGCGGCGCGCTGGGTTACGCGGGCGGCGGCTGGCTGTTTGATGCCGGGAAAGCCGTCGGCCAGCCCGAACTGCCGTGGCTGATGCTCGGCGCCATCGGGGTTATCACCTTCCTGGCGCTATGGTGGCAATTCAGTCCGAAACGCTCTGCCTCCGGTATGCTGGAGCCGCGCACCTGATGCGCGCGGTGGCGGTTTCTCCTGCTTTCAGCCTATTCTGCTGGCGAGATGGGTGCTGACAGGTCATGATGCTTTGTGTCAGGATGAAGGAAGGTATGAGCTTGAGGAACCCCATGAAAAAGATATTGATCGCCGCCGCGCTAATTGTCAGCGGCCTGCTGAGCGGCTGTAATCAGCTGACCCAATACACGGTAAGCGAGCAGGAGATTAACCAGGCCCTGCAGAAGCGAAACCATTTCGCCAAAGATATTGGTCTGAAAGGCGTTGCCGACGCCCATATCGAACTGCAGAACCTGACCAGCGCTATCGGGCGCGAGGAGCCGGGCAAAGTCACCCTGAGCGGGATCGCCAACGTCGATCTTAACTCCCTGTTCGGTACGCAGAAAGCGACGATCGATCTGAAGCTCAAAGCGCTGCCAACCTTTGACCGAGAGAAAGGCGCCATCTTCCTGCAGGAAATGGAAGTGGTCGATGCCAAAGTGGCGCCGGAGAAGCTGCAGTCGGTTATTCAGGCCCTGCTCCCCTACCTGAATCAGTCTCTGCGCAGCTACTTCAGCCAGCAGCCGGCTTATGTCCTGCGTGAGGACGCCAGCACCGGCGAAGCGCTGGCGAAGAAATACGCCAAAGGTATAGAGGTGAAGCCAGGCGAGATTGTCATCCCCTTTACCAATTAATCTCCAGGGCGCTACGGCGCCCTGAATTTTTTACGGAAATGAGTGCAAAGGAAAACGTTTACGCTTATCCTTAGTGCCCGGCAAAAAACAGCCCTGATGACTGAACCTATTAGCCGGAGCCTTCCATGACAGCACAATCCCAGATATTGAAAATCCGCCGCCCAGACGACTGGCATATCCATCTGCGCGATGACGATATGCTGAAAACCGTCGTGCCTTATACCAGTGAGTTTTATGGCCGGGCGATCGTGATGCCGAATCTGGTGCCGCCTGTCACCACCGTCGCGGCGGCTATCGCTTACCGCCAGCGCATTATGGACGCCGTGCCGGCCGGGCATGATTTTACCCCGCTGATGACCTGCTATCTGACAGACTCTCTCGACCCAGCGGAGCTGGAACGCGGCTTTAACGAAGGGGTGTTCACCGCCGCCAAGCTCTACCCGGCCAATGCCACTACTAACTCCAGCCACGGCGTCACCAGCACCGACGCCATTATGCCAGTGCTGGAGCGGATGGAAAAACTGGGGATGCCGTTGCTCGTTCACGGCGAAGTCACTCACGCCGAGATTGATATTTTCGATCGTGAAGCGCGCTTTATTGAGACGGTGATGGAGCCCCTGCGCCAGCGCCTGCCCGGCCTGAAAGTGGTTTTTGAACATATCACCACCAAAGACGCCGCCGAGTACGTGCGTGACGGTAATGAACTGCTGGCTGCTACCATCACCCCGCAGCATCTGATGTTCAACCGCAACCATATGCTGGTGGGCGGCATTCGCCCTCACCTGTACTGTCTGCCGGTACTTAAACGCAATATTCATCAGCAGGCTCTGCGGGAGCTGGTCGCCAGCGGCTTCAGCCGCGCCTTCCTCGGCACCGACTCCGCACCGCACGCGCGCCACCGTAAGGAAGCCAGCTGTGGCTGCGCCGGCTGCTTTAACGCCCCGACCGCCCTCGGCAGCTACGCCACGGTGTTTGAAGAAATGAACGCTCTGCAGCACTTTGAGGCTTTCTGCTCGCTGAACGGCCCGCGCTTCTACGGTCTGCCGGTCAATGAGAGCTACGTTGAACTGGTGCGTGAAGAGACGACCGTTGTGGACAGCATTTCCCTGCCTAATGACACCCTGGTGCCCTTCCTGGCGGGTGAAACCGTTCACTGGACCGTGAAGAAATAAAAACGCAGCCCCCTGTTGTCAACGCCAACTGGATACTGTATAAATAACCAGTATCGAACGCAGGGGGCAATTATGCGCATTGAAGTGTCTATCGCCAAAACGACCGCCTTACCTAACGGCGCGCTGGAAGCGCTGAATAACGAACTCTCTCGCCGTATCGCCGAGCAATTCCCGGCCATCGATAGCCAGGTGAGCGTCCGCTACGCCAGCGGCAATCAGCTCTCGGTGTTTGGCGCCCTGAAAGAAGACAAAGACCGGATAAGCGAAATCCTGCAGGAAACATGGGAAAGCGCGGACGACTGGTTTGTCCACGATCTCTCCTGAAGCATGGCGGGATCCAGTTACTCTGGTTTGCTCCCTCATTGTGCTTTTTTTGCCGGGTCGCCCCGGCTTTTTTTATCCCCTCTTCTGTTCAGAATAGTCCTGATTATTCTGCTCAATATCGACTAAAGTGGCCATTTTACGCGCTTATCTTGAGTAAAAAAGCGGCAAAAGAAGAAAATCATGCTGCCTTTCATTTAATTTCTCGAGTTTATTCTTGATCCCTGATATAATTAACTTGCTTCAAAAAATATGCATTAAACCTCGAGAATTGTTGTCTTTTAACATATGAATAAGGGGTTATGATGGAAAAAAATAATGAAGTCATTCAGACCCATCCCCTCGTTGGATGGGACATCAGCACCGTTGATAGCTACGATGCGCTGATGTTGCGCCTGCACTACCAGAACCCCACTCAAGAAAACAGTAATGATGCTGAGATCGGCCAGACGCTATGGCTAACGACGGACGTCGCACGTCAGTTTATTTCAATCCTGGAAGCAGGCATTGCGAAGATTGAATCTGGCGAATACCAGGAAAACGAGTATCGCCGACATTAACGCGGCTTGCGAATGACTTAACATTAAACTTAACAGGCACCTGCGGGTGCCTGAATTATTTTCGGGCTTGTATAAGCACAGGGAGTTAATTACCCTGCTAACAAGGCAATTACCCGGAACTCACCATGCAATACGATCTTATCATTATTGGCAGCGGCTCCGTCGGCGCCGCCGCTGGCTATTATGCGCGCCGTGCCGGACTCAATGTTCTGATGACCGATGCCCATCAACCTCCCCACCAGGAAGGCAGCCATCACGGCAGCAGCCGTCTTATCCGTCACGCCTATGGCGAAGGTGAGAAATATGTTCCGCTGGTGCTGCGTGCCCAGCAGCTATGGGACGAACTGGCAGAGATCAGTGGCGAAGCCGTGTTTGAACGCACCGGCGTCATTAACCTCGGCCCCGCCAGCTCCGCTTTTCTCGCCAACGTCGCCGCCAGCGCCCGTGCGTTCCAGCTTGAGGTGGAAGAGCTGGATGCCCAGGCCGTGATGCAGCGCTGGCCGGAGATACGCCTCCCCGATGACTATCGGGCGATTTTCGAACCCGCTTCCGGCGTACTGCGCAGCGAACTGGCCGTCGAAACCTGGATCCGTCTGGCGCGGGAAGCAGGCTGCGCGCAGCTATTCAACTGTCCGGTCTCGGCTATTCATCACCATGCTGACGGGATCACCATCGATACCCTCGACGGTGAATATCATGGTAAAAAGCTGCTGGTCAGCGCCGGCACCTGGGTCACCCGCCTGCTTCCGGACCTCCCTATCCAGCCGGTACGCAAGGTGTTCGCCTGGTACCAGGCCGATGGCCGTTACAGCAGCAAGAATCACTTCCCGGCCTTCACCGGCGAGTTGCCCAACGGCGATCAATATTACGGTTTCCCGGCGGAAGATAATGAACTGAAAATTGGCAAGCATAACGGCGGCCAGCCGATCTCCACCCCGCAGGAACGGGTAGCGTTTGGCGCTGTCGCCAGCGATGGTTCCGAATCCTTCCCGTTCTTGCGTAACGTCCTGCCTGGCATCGGCGGCTGCCTGCACGGCGCCTCCTGTACCTACGACAATACCGTCGATGAGGACTTTATTATCGATACGTTGCCAGGCAGGCCAGACACGCTGCTGATCACCGGGCTGAGCGGCCACGGCTTTAAGTTTGCGCCGGTGCTGGGCGAAATTGCCAGTCAGTTTGCTCAGGGCGAAGCATCGAGCTTCAATCTGGCCCCCTTTTCTCTGG
This sequence comes from Klebsiella sp. 64, assembly GCF_018223915.1. NCBI lineage: Bacteria > Pseudomonadati > Pseudomonadota > Gammaproteobacteria > Enterobacterales > Enterobacteriaceae > Klebsiella > Klebsiella sp. 64. The sequence continues at coordinate 172,299 of NZ_JAGRQZ010000013.1, read as the reverse complement.
CGCGCTTTAACGCGTAATGGAATGCGGCACTTTTGCCGTTGGGTAAAGAAACGGCCTCTGCTGAGGCCGTTAGTGATTGAGAGCGGTTATGCGTCGCCTGTTTAATATGCTGGTCAACAACGTGCGCGAGCATTTTATGATCTACCTGGCGCTCTGGCTGCTGCTGGCGATCATCGATCTCGTCTGGTTATGGTTTTTCTGACGGCTCCGGGTCGAGGATCCCGAGTTTGGTATTCAGCCGGCCACGGGATTTATTAAAGATTTTGTTGCCGTTTTCACGCCCGGCGCGCAGCTTACGCTGCTCCTCTTCCGGTAGCTTATGCTCTTCCATGCAGGCTTCGCTACAGCAGCCGGCAAACTTCTCGGCGCAGCTCGGGCACTGGATAAACAGCAGATGGCAGCCATCGTTCAGGCAGTTAGTATGGGTGTCGCACGGCGCGCCGCACTGATGACAGTGCGCGATAACGTCATTGGAGATCCGCTCGCCCATCCGCTCATCAAAGACAAAGTTTTTACCAATGAAACGCACCGGCAGCCCCTGCTCGCGGGCGCGACGGGCGTACTCGATGATGCCACCCTCGATGTGCCAGACCTTATTGAAGCCGTTATGCTTCATCCAGGCGCTGGCTTTTTCACAGCGAATGCCGCCGGTGCAATACATGACAATTTTCTTGTCTTTATGGTCCTGCATCATTTCCACTGCTTTCGGCAGCTGGTCGCGGAAGGTATCCGCCGGGATCTCCAGCGCGTTTTCGAAATGGCCCACCTCATATTCATAGTGGTTGCGCATATCGATAAACACGGCATCCGGATCGTCAAGCATCGCGTTGACTTCCGCCGCCTTGAGATACTCCCCCACATTGGAGGCGTCAAACGAGGGATCGTCGATGCCGTCGGCGACGATACGATCGCGAACTTTCAGGCGCAGCACCCAGAAAGACTTACCATCGTCCTCCACGGCGATATTGAAACGCAGCCCCGCCAGCGCCGGATCGAAGCCATAGAGAAACTCACGCAGAGCCTCAACGTTGCTTTGCGGCACGCTGATTTGCGCGTTGATCCCTTCCCGGGCCAGATAGATGCGGCCAAAGACCTTCAGCTGGGTTAAGGCAACCCACAGCGCATCACGGGTCGCCTGCGGGTCGACAATGGTGAAATATTTATAGAATGAGATCGTCGTGCGCGGCTCGGTCTCAGCCAGCATTTGCGCCTTTAACGTCTCATTTGAAATGCGGTTGTGTAACACTGGCATGGTGTACCTGCTCGACATAGAAATGAGGAAATAAACGGCGGGCATGATATAGCAAAGCTAATTAATTTACATCCCTACATTTTACGCTACATTTCTCTCACCCGGTCGCGCCCCGCTTAACAAAACGAGCTGACTGTCGCCGCCTTTGGCTGGCCGGTAAAAAAATGCGATAATATAAGACGTTGCTCACTGATACGGGTATGAAATGACTCATTTGCCTAAATTTTCTCCGGCGCTGTTGCATCCGCGCTATTGGCTGCTGTGGCTGGGTATCGGCCTGCTGTGGCTGGTTGTCCAACTGCCCTACCCGCTGATCTACCGCCTCGGGAACGCCATCGGCCGTCTGGCCATGCGCTTTATGAAGCGCCGGGCGAAAATCGCCTATCGCAACCTTGAGCTCTGCTTCCCCGAGAAAAGCGAGCAGGAACGCCACCGAATGGTGGTGATGAACTTTGAATCGGTGGGCATGGGGCTGATGGAGACCGGTATGGCCTGGTTCTGGCCGGTTCGCCGTATCGCCCGCTGGACCGACACCATCGGCTTTGAGCATATTCGCGATGTGCAGGCGCAGCAGCGCGGCATTCTGCTGATCGGTATTCATTTCCTCACTCTCGAGATGGGAGCGCGGATGTTCGGTATGAACGAGCCGGGGATTGGCGTCTATCGCCCCAACGACAACCCGGTGATCGACTGGCTGCAGACCTGGGGCCGCTTGCGCTCCAACAAGGATATGATTGACCGTAAGGATCTGAAAGGCATGATCCGGGCACTGAAAAAAGGCGAAGTGGTGTGGTACGCACCGGATCACGATTACGGCCCGACCGCCAGCGTCTTTGCCCCACTGTTTGCGGTCGACCAGGCGGCGACCACCTCCGGCACCTGGATGCTGGCGAAAATGTCCAAAGCCTGCATCGTGCCCTTCGTCCCGCGCCGCAAACCGGACGGTAAAGGTTATGAACTGATTATCCTGCCGCCAGAGTGTTCCCCGCCGCTGGACGACGCGGAAACCACCGCCGCGTGGATGAACAAGATCGTTGAGCAGTGCATCATGATGGCCCCGGAACAGTATATGTGGCTCCATCGTCGCTTCAAAACCCGCCCCGAAGGCATGCCCTCCCGCTACTGATCCCTTTTCCCGGCCGCGCTCATCCCGGCCGGGAAGCTTCGCCGCTCAGGCTTTAGGCTCTCCTTTAGCTTTAAAAGCTCTCCTCCATTGCGGCATCTATTTCTCAGGCGCATAATTAGCAGGCTCATATTTTCTCTTAATTTGACCTGCCGCGCAGGCCAGTGGAACCCTATGTCGTCTGCTGAAACCCCCATTAACTGGAAACGAAACCTGACCGTGACCTGGCTTGGCTGCTTTTTAACCGGCGCCGCCTTCAGCCTGGTCATGCCCTTTCTGCCACTCTACGTCGAACAGCTCGGCGTCACCGGGCATAGCGCCCTGAACATGTGGTCCGGGCTGGTCTTTAGTATTACCTTTCTTTTCTCCGCCATCGCCTCGCCGTTCTGGGGGGGGCTTGCTGATCGCAAGGGGAGAAAAATCATGCTGCTGCGTTCCGCCCTCGGGATGGCCATCGTGATGATGCTGATGGGAATGGCGCAGAATATCTGGCAGTTTCTGCTGCTGCGCGCATTGCTCGGCCTGCTGGGCGGTTTTATTCCTAACGCCAACGCCCTGATCGCCACCCAGATCCCGCGCCATAAAAGCGGCTGGGCGCTGGGGACACTGTCTACCGGCGCGGTAAGCGGCGCCCTGCTCGGCCCGCTGGCAGGTGGCTTCCTGGCCGACCACTGGGGATTGCGCACCGTCTTCTTTATGACCGCGGCGGTACTATTTATCTGTTTCTTGTTTACCCTGTTTTTAATCCGCGAAAATTTTGTGCCGATCGCCAGGAAAGAGATGCTCAGTGCCAGAGAGGTGTTCTCCTCGCTGCAGAATCCCAAACTGGTGCTCAGCCTGTTTGTGACCTCGCTGATAATCCAGGTGGCCACCGGTTCCATTGCGCCGATCCTGACGCTTTATGTACGCGATCTCGCGGGCAACGTCAGTAACATCGCCTTTATCAGCGGAATGATCGCCTCGGTGCCGGGCATTGCCGCGCTGATGAGCGCCCCGCGGCTGGGCAAACTGGGAGATCGCATCGGGCCGGAAAAAATCCTCATCGTGGCGCTGATTATCTCGGTGCTACTCCTGATCCCGATGTCGTTCGTTCAGACCCCGCTGCAGTTAGGTATCCTGCGATTCCTGCTCGGCGCCGCGGACGGCGCGCTGCTGCCGGCGGTGCAAACCCTGCTGGTGTACAACTCCACCAGCCAGATCTCCGGGCGAATCTTCAGCTATAACCAGTCGTTCCGCGATATTGGCAACGTTACCGGCCCCCTGATTGGCGCGTCGGTTTCCGCTAACTATGGCTTCCGCGCCGTATTTCTGGTCACCGCAGGGGTGGTATTGTTTAATGCGATCTACTCCACCCTCAGCCTGCGTCGGCCAGCCGCGGATACTTCGCATTCAGTAAATTAACGTCGAGAGGGGCTCTGTCCCTTGACGCCGTGCGTACCGCCTTCTATAGATTGAATCGTGTTCAATTCATATTCTTCTCAGGAGATTCGCTATGCCAAAGGATTCGATGTTCTACGCCACGCTTGAAGAAGCTATTGATGCAGCACGTGAAGAATTTCTCGCCAACAACCCTGACAGCGATGAAGAGAGCGCCAACGTTGAGCAGCTCAACATTCAAAAGTATGTGCTGCAGGATGGCGATATCGCCTGGCAGGCCGAATTTTTTGCTGACGAAGAGGAACAAGGCGAATGCCTCCCGATGCTCAGCGGCGAAGCCGCGCAGAGCGTCTTCGACGGGGATTATGATGAGATAGAGCTGCGTCAGGAGTGGCTGGAGGAAAATACGCTCCACGAATGGGATGAAGGCGAATTTCAGCTCGAGCCCTCGCTGGACACCGAAGAGGGGCAGACGGCAGCCGACGAGTGGGACGAGCGTTAATCAGTTATAGGGGCCGTGGCTGGCGTCCAGAGGCAGCAGAAGCGTATCAAATACCAGCGAGAACGGTAGGTCAAGAATGGTGAGATAGCGCCATGCCGAATCGCGAACATCCCACTGTACGCCCGGGTAATATTGATTGCCATGCCCCTGCCCGGGCACCGTACGGCTGATAATGCTGCCGCAGCCGCTGAGCAGCAGCGCCATGGCAATGATCGGTAGTATTCGCATCCACATCCTCGTATTTCAGATAAAAAAATACCGGCATCGCTGCCGGTATTTTCCTTAACGTACGGCTTATTTCGTTTTCAGCGCCAGCGGGTTAAGCGCCAACTGCTGATAGGCGTTCACCCATGAAGAGTATTTCTCCGGCGCGGCCCATACGCGATAGTGCAGACGCGACATGGTTACCGGGTCGCTCAACAGCACCAGTCGACGATCGCGGTTCAGCTTATCCGGCGTTTCATTCAGCGCCTGCTCGACATGGCGCTCGCGGGCGATCTCCAGGATATGCCCCTGACGGTGGCGCGCAGTGGCCATTGCGGTGGCGAGGGCGTTAAACGACGGGTTAAACACCGCGTGCATAAAGCCATCGTCCAGCGAACGCTGACGGTTCATCGTCAGGTACGCATCGGTATCCTTGAGCACCTGCGGCGGCGAATACTCTTCCGGGATCAGGAACAGCTTCCAGCGCTTGGTGCGCAGGCCCACTGTCGCCCGGCTGGAAATCGCCGACACGAACGGCGAGAGGATCAGCGAGACAACGATCGGCGCCAGCCAGAACAGGAAGCGCAGATCCAGCCATGCCATCCCGACCGCCCACACCAGCCCCAGCAGCAGCTGCGAGCCGTGGCGCATAAAGGCTTCCCCCCACGGCGTGGAGTCATCATCACGCTGCGGCGAATTCCATACCACCTCCCAGCCGAGGAAGGCGCTGACCACGAAGACGGTGTGGAACAGCATACGGACCGGCGCCAGCAGGACCGAGAACAGGACCTCCAGCAGCAGTGAAAGCGTGACGCGGATAAATCCGCCGTACTCTTTCGGCCCTTTACACCACACCAGAATAATACTCAGCAGCTTCGGCAGGAACAGCAGCACCATGGTCGAGGCGAACAGCGCGATGGCCAGCTCAGGCCGCCACTGCGGCCACACCGGGAACAGCTGACGCGGCTGCAGGAAGTACTGCGGTTCGGTAAGGGCATGCACCACCTGCAACGCCGTCGACAGGGCAAGGAACATAAACCACAGCGGCGCCGACAGGTAGGACATCACGCCGGTAAGGAACACCGCCCGGTGAACCGGGTGCATCCCTCTGACAAGGAACAGGCGGAAGTTCATCAGGTTGCCCTGACACCAGCGACGGTCGCGTTTCAGCTCGTCCAGCAGGTTCGGCGGCAGCTCCTCATAGGAGCCCGGCAGATCGTAGGCAATCCACACCCCCCAGCCGGCACGGCGCATCAGCGCGGCTTCGACGAAGTCGTGCGACAGGATCGACCCGGCAAAGTTGCCCTCGCCCGGCAGCGGCGCCAGCGCGCAGTGCTCAATGAACGGCTTCACGCGGATAATGGCGTTGTGGCCCCAGTAGTGGGACTCCCCCAACTGCCAGAAGTGCAGACCCGCCGTAAACAGCGGACCGTACACCCGGGTGGCAAACTGCTGGCAACGCGCATACAGCGTGTCCATGCCCGAGGCGCGCGGGGAAGACTGAATGATCCCGGCGTTCGGGTTCGCTTCCATCAGGCGCACCAGGCTGCTCAGACACTCACCGGTCATCACCGAGTCAGCGTCCAGCACCACCATATAGCTATACTGGCTGCCCCAGCGGCGGCAGAAGTCATCGATGTTGCCGCTCTTACGCTTCACTCGACGACGACGGCGGCGGTAAAAGATCTGCCCTTCGCCCTGCACTTCGGCAATCAGCTCCATCCACGCCTTTTGCTCAGCCACACAGATATCGGGGTTATAGCTATCGCTGAGGATATAGACGTCGAAATGAGCGGCGTTACCGGTCGCTTTCACCGACTCCCAGGTCGCCCGCAGGCCGGCGAAAACGCGGTCAACGTCTTCGTTACAGATCGGCATTATCAGCGCCGTACGGTGCGCCGGGTTCAACGGTTCGTCACCGACCGTCGAGGCGGAAATACTGTACTTATCGCGGCCGATCAATAGCTGCAGGAAGCCCATTAACGCGGTCCAGAAGCCGGCGGAAACCCAGCAGAACAGCACCGCGAAGAGGATCAGAATGCCGCTCTGCAACACGTACGGCAGCAGCTGCATGAACGAGATCCACAGGTTCTGCCCCACCATGTCGGCCGGGTTGATCAGCGCCCAGCCCTGATAAGGCAGAATGGTTTTCATATACCAGGTGGCCACTACGGTCTGCGACAGCGTCAGCAGCAGCAGGATATAGCGACGAATGGTGCCGACGGTACGCCATTTTTGCTCACTCTCGCGCTCTTCTTGCGTCAGACGGGAGAGATAGCGCGGCGTGACATCGCGTCCGCGCAGACGGTCCCAGAAGCGGCCGACCGGGTTGGTACGCCACGGGTCCGGGATCATTGAGGAGCGCTTGGCTTTAGGCATCGCATGCAGCTGAGTACGGCCTTCATCGTCCTTCACCAGCTGATCGCCAGACAGCGAATCCGGCCAGCTATGCGCCAGCCGTGCCTTGACCGACCCCAGCGGGGAGTCGTCTTCGCGGGCGAAGGTCTGATGGTCGTCATCCAGGGCCTGATGAACGGCCTGCAGGCTGGTGTCCGGCAGCGCCGATTTCTCGGCGTCCGACAGCGGCAATGCGTCAATGTACTTTGTTATCTTATTCATTGGCAGGCAGCTGATAGCTCCAGGTTTCGCTCAACGTGTCATCACCGTTAACCAGCGCGGCGCGCATTTCCGTCGTTTTCTTCGGATCTTTCACCTTCAAACGCAGGATCATTCGCCAGCCTTTGGTCACCGGATTGTAACGCACGGTATTTTCAACGATTTCAGCGTTATCGCCGGTACTCGCCTGGGCGGCGACCGGGGTATCCGCCGGCAGTTTTTTCATATCGGCGCCGGTGAAGTCGACAATGAAAGCAATGGTGCCGTCCGGCTGGCGGATCAGGTTCGACTGCTTCACGTCGCCGGTAGAGCGGCGGGTCTGCATAACGTAAGCGTTATCCGGCGCATGCAGCTTGTCTTCATCGCGGCTGAAGGTGATGGTGTACTTGAAGTTCATCTCCTTGCCCGGCTCCGGCAGCTGATCCGGCGTCCAGTAAGTCACGATGTTATCGTTGGTTTCATCGTTGGTCGGGATTTCAACCAGTTCGATTTTCCCTTTGCCCCACTCCCCTTTCGGGGTGATCCAGGCGCTCGGACGCAGGTCATAACGATCGTCGAGATCCTCGAAGCGCGAGAACTGACGGCCGCGCTGCAGCAGGCCGAACCCTTGCGGGTTTTCCATCGCATAGCTGCTAACGGCAAGGTGTTTCGGGTTGTTCAGCGGACGCCAGATCCACTCGCCGTTACCGGCCAGGATCGACAGACCATTGGAGTCGTGTAGCGCCGGACGATAGTTAAGCGCCGGAGAAGGCTGGTTGGAACCGAACAGGAACATGCTGGTCAGCGGCGCCACGCCCAGTTTGCCCACTTTGTCACGCAGGTAAACTTTGGACTGGACATCTACCACGGTGTCGCGTCCCGGCATGATGACAAAGCGATAAGCGCCGGTTGCCCGCGGGGAGTCCAGCAGCGCATAGATAGTCAGACGTTTGTCGGTGGCTTTAGGACGCTCGATCCAGAACTCGCGAAAACGCGGGAACTCTTCGCCGGACGGCAGCGCGGTATCGATAGCCAGGCCGCGCGCGGACAGGCCGTAAACCTGACCCTGACCCAGCACGCGGAAGTAGCTGGCACCGAGCATGCTGACGATCTCATCGTTCTTATCTTTGCTATTGATCGGATACAGTACTTTGAAGCCGGCGAAACCGAGGTCTTTCACCGTGTCTTTATCGTGCTGAACGTTACCAAAGTTAAAATAGTCCGGGCTATATTTAATTTTGCGCACGCTGGTGGCCGTCACTTCATTGATGGTGACCGGCGTGTCGAAGTACATACCCTGATGGTAAAATTCAAGCTTGAATGGGGTTTTCTGGTTATTCCAGTAAGCTTTATCGTGATTAAACTGAATTTGCTGGTAATCCGCGTATTTCATGTCGCGGAAAGCGGAGGGCAGGTTACTCTTCGGCGCTTCATAGCCTTTCCCGGCTAACGTTTTGGCCTCTTTTGCAACGTCATCAATGCTAAATGCCCATGCAGATGAAGTACACAGGGACAACATTACGGCTGCGCTTAACCAACGCATTTTCATCATCTGTGGTTTATGTTTCATATAAGTAAGCACTTCCCCCTTTGTGTGCTTAAATCGATCCGATCTATTTTAATGGAAACTCAGGCAATCCGACAACATAATCCCTGCTTTGTTCAGCGTAGCGGCGCAGGGAATAAACAGTTCGCTATCCCGTTTGCACTTTGCGTGCTTATCCTGGAGACAGGTACCCCGAGTTCATGTAGGGTTGCTGATAATGTAAGCGTTATCATCTTGAGTGATAAGACGAATTATCTGAGATTGTCGTGAATCGTATGAATAATACTCCGGTACAGCGTGAATATTTCTTCGACAGCATCCGCGCCTGGCTGATGCTGCTGGGGATCCCTTTCCACATTTCGCTGATTTATTCCAGCCACAGCTGGCATGTCAACAGCGCTGAGCCCTCGTGGTGGTTGACGCTGTTTAATGACTTCATCCATGCCTTCCGGATGCAGGTCTTTTTCGTCATCTCCGGCTATTTCTCCTACATGCTGTTCCTGCGCTACCCGTTGAAAAAGTGGTGGAAAGTGCGCGTCGAACGGGTCGGTATTCCGATGCTGACCGCTATCCCACTGCTGACGCTGCCGCAGTTTATTATGCTGCAGTACGTCAACGGCAAGGCGGAAAACTGGCACACCCTTTCCGGGTACGACAAATTTAACACCCTGGCGTGGGAGCTTATTTCCCACCTGTGGTTTTTACTGGTGCTGGTGGTGCTGACCTCGCTGGGCGTGGTGCTGTTTAAATGGCTGACGCGCCGCCCGGCAGGGGGTGCCTCAGCCTTTGGTGACACTGTCACTATGGGCCAGCTAACGATGATTTTCCTTGCGCTGGGGGTGCTTTACGCGCTGATCCGCCGATCGCTGTTCCTGATTTACCCGCCGCTGCTTAGCAATGGTCTGTTTAACTTTGTGGTGATGCAGACGCTGTTCTATCTTCCCTTCTTTGTGCTGGGGGCGCAGACCTTTATTAATCCGCGTCTGAAGGCGATGTTTACCACCCCGTCACCATGGTGCTGCGCAGCGGCGCTGCTGGGATTTATCGCCTACCGGCTGAACCAGCAGTACGGCTCCGGCGACGGCTGGATGTATGAAACGGAATCGGTGATCACCATGGTGCTTGGGCTGTGGATGGTCAATGTGGTCTTTTCGCTCGGCCATCGCCTGCTGAACTTCCAGTCGGCGCGCGTAACCTATTTCGTCAATGCTTCGCTGTTTATTTACCTGGTGCACCATCCGCTGACGCTGCTGTACGGGGCGTGGATCACCCCGGTCATTAAGTCCAATACCTTAGGCTTTATTGGCGGGTTGGTTTTTGTGGTGGGTATTGCCCTGATCCTGTATGAAATTCACCTGCGCATTCCGCTGCTGCGTTTCCTGTTCTCCGGTAAACCGATGAACAAACCGGCCAAAACCCCAGCCTCGGCCAGCTAACCATTAGCCTGTGCGGCACGCCAGGCGTGCCGTATTATGCCTGCTCGTCAAAAAGCCGGTCGAAAATCATATTGTACAGGGCTTCTAAATCTGCCTTATCGACCGGGGTGGAGGCGCTCAGCTCACAGCGGTAGGCTGCCCCCTCTGTCAGAACGGCGATGAGCTCTGATGCGGCATTGCGTCGCGCATCGCTGAGCCCGGGATGGTAGCGCTGCGACAGGCGACCGCCCTCCTCTTTCAACCGCCGATCGGCCTGCATCAGGATCTCACGCAAGCGTGGGTTACGCGAGGCCTCGGCATTGATCTCCATCAGCAGATAATTATCGCTTTTGGTGGCTGCCGACGTCGGGATCCTGCCGGCCAAAACCGCCGCTTTACGCGCCAGATTGTGGTTCTCATCGATCATCTCCCCGACTCTGGCGTTGACGATTTCGCTAACAATCGCTTCGATGATCGCTTCCTTGCTGGCAAAAATGCGATATAGCTGACCGACGCTCAGGCCCGCTTCCCGGGCGATATCGGCGACGGAAGCGCCGTGCAGCCCCTTTTCAGCGAAACATTTTTGCGCAGCGACAACGATCTCCGCGCGGCGCGCCTGCTGTTTCTGCTGGACTTTTCCTTCTGACACCCTGCTCCCTCCTGCTACCCATCATTCCCGTCAAGACTGGCGGTTATCATAGCCTATTCTGTTGAATCAGGGGTATGACGCCAGCAGGCGGCGATAGATAGCCGCCGTTTCCTCGTCAAAACAGACGAACAGGACGCGCTCAAGAGGGTTATAGCGAGTGAGAAACGCGGTGACGGTGCGCACGGCGATCGCCGCCGCTTCCTCTTTCGGATAGCCATACACGCCGGTGCTTATCGCCGGAAACGCAATGGAGCGATAGTTGTTTGCCGAGGCCAACTGCAGACTGTTTTTGTAAGCATCGGCCAGGGTTTGCGCCTCCATGCGGTCACCGCCGTGCCAGACCGGGCCCACGGTGTGGATCACCGCGCTGGCCGGCAGATTGCCGGCAATAGTAATTACCGCATGCCCGGGAGGGCATTCGCCCTGCTGCTGCAGCACCTGCTTGCAAGCCGCCAGCAGCGCGGGACCGGCCGCCCGGTGGATGGCCCCGTCTACTCCGCCACCACCCAGCAGCGAGGGATTTGCCGCATTAACAATCACATCGACATCAAGTGTCGTAATATCGCCGAGAATTACCTCAGGTTTAACAGCCATTTCTCCTCCTGTCGGCATAGCGTGTGGATACGGCTTTCTGCCGATACTAGGGCATTCTCGCCTGCGGGAGCAAGATTATCGCTTTGTCCGGTGACGAGAAGATAAAAAAACAGGACCCGTAAGGTCCTGTTTTTTAGTCGTCTCGCCGATCAGGCGTTGTCGTTGGCGAACGATTTATGCTTATCCGCACGGGCCGCCAGCCACAGGCCACTATTTTTCATGGCATAGCCAAAGACCAGACCCAGCGCCAGGGAAGGGATCACCAGACGCCAGTCGCCGTCTGCCGCGAAGGTCGCGCAGGCGCCGATAAAGGTGCCCGGGACAAACGACAGCAGCGTCCGTCGCGCCTGAATGCACATCAGGAAGGCGACCACACCGGTCATCATATAGCTGAGGATCTGCACCTGTGGCGCCAGCGCGCTACCGTGGATAATCACTAACGCCCAGGCCACGCCGCTCATCACCGTGCAGGACGAGATGGCCAGCCCTTTCAAGCCGCCCTGCGGGCAGGCGAAATAGGCCGTACAGCCGAGGAATCCGGCCCAGCTCAGCAGGCCGAGAGCGACCGCCACCCACCCCCAAATCCCGGAGAGGATGCCTGTCGTTAATGCGATTGCGAAGAGTATGTTCATGGCGCGTATCCTAGCAGATACGCGCCGGAAGAATGCGATCTAAAACACAGTATATGAATGAACTTTCTTTCAGTTTCATTCAAACAGTGATTTACATCACATATTATTGCTCATCTTCTTCCTGAAGCTCGTCCCACATCGCGGCGATGGCGTCGCGGGTCAACGGCGCCATGGTGCGCCAGAACGGCGTGTGCGCATGGGCTTCGACTTTCCCCAGCATCGTCCCGCACCACGGCAGGATATAGTCGGCGAACAGGAGCTCCAGCGTCTCGCTCTGGTCTTCTGCGGCATGATCCTCCAGCCAGGAGGCGGCCAGCAGCAGCGAGCCGAGATGATCCGCCGGACCTTCCCCTGTCGGGATGCCGTGTTCGCTCAGAAAAGCCCGAACTTCCGCTTCCGAGGAACCCTCCACCCACGCGCTACGGTACGGCGGGACGCTGCAGGCTTCACCGACGAACAGCGCATTATAGTCCGTCGCCAGGGACTGCATTTCACAGCTTTTCTGCAGACGCGCCAGCAGCTCGTCCTGCTCAAGCGGCCAGCTGGCGGCCAGTTTGCCCTCGCGGATCAGGGTAAACAGCGGCACCAGCAGCGGGTCCTGCGGTTGACGGTAATACAGCGAACCCAGCACGCGACAGAGGATTGAAAACTCGTTCATTCAGTTATTCCAGTTATACAAATTAAAGGTCAGCAAATTCCGGGATCGCCGGCATGCCCCGCGACTCGAGGAAGTTAAGCAGGCGACGCGGAGAAACGTTGAGGATCCTCTCCTCCGGGAAATCGACCGCATCAAGGATCTTGCGGCACTCGGTAAACTCCCCGAGGGTAAAGGCGGTGTGAGAGTCCGAGCCCAGCGCCACCCATCCCCCGGCATCACGCACTGCGGCGGCGATGGCCCGGCAGTTGTCTTCACTGCCCACGCGCGATGATACGAACGAGGAGTTATTAATCTCCAGCGCCACCTGGTAGCGAGCCGCCGCTTCGGCAATCGCCGGGATATCCACCGGGAATTTCGGATTACCCGGATGGCTAATCATATGCACTTTACCGCTGGCCATCGCGGCTATCATCGCCTGTGTATGGGTGTCACGATCCTGCGGCGGAAACACCGGCTCATGAAATCCGGCGATGATCAGATCGAGGGAAGTCAACATCGGTCCGGAACAGTCGATCTCGCCTTCAATATTTTTAATATTCGACTCAATACCGCGCAGGATCCCCACCCCGTCTACCAGGCGGGGCCAGATGCGCATATTAACGAAGTGCCAGTAGTGCGGAGCATCCGCCATGTCCGGGCCGTGGTCGGTGATGGCGAAGAGTTTGATCCCTTTACGCTTTGCTTCCGCAATATAATCGTGCAGGGTGCTGTAGGCATGGGTGCTGGCGACGGTATGCATGTGCAGGTCAACGGGATACATCACATTCTCCTCTTCTGTTTGCCGCAAGAATAGCAGGAAACCGGGCTATTGATTAGCAAAAACCCCGCCGTGGCGGGGTTCTCTCGTCTTAATAACCGCGCTGGCGGTCGACCTGACCGCTTACCGGCTCCCCTCGCTCAAGCCGGCTAATGGTCTCCGCAATGTAGGTGATAGCTTCCATTGGACGGGTCACTGCCGCCACATGGGGGGTCATGGCCACCCGCGGATGCGCCCATAGCGGGCTCTCCTGCGGCAGCGGTTCGCTACTGAAGACATCGAGCATCGCCCCTTTGAGCTTACCGCTGTTCAGCGCCGCCAGCAGATCCTCTTCAACGACATGCACGCCGCGAGCAAGGTTGAGGACATAGCTCTCATCAGGCAACTGCGCCAGCAGCGTCTGGTTAATAATGCCGGCGGTTTCGGCGGTATTCGGCAGCAGGTTGATCAGCACGCGAGTGCCCTGCAGGAATTCGCCCAGCTCGGCCTGGCCGGCGAAGCTCTGCACCTGCGGCCAGGATTTGCGGCTACGGCTCCAGACGCGAAGCGGGAACCCCCAGGGTTGCAGACTTTCCGCAACCTTCGCCCCCAGCACGCCGGCGCCCATAATCCCGACGGTGAATTCGTCGGCGCGGTACTCTGGCAGCGGCTGCCAGCGGGAAGCCAGCTTCAGCGCCTGATAGTCATCAAAGCGGCGGAACCAGTGCAGCACCTGGCTCACGGCATACTCCTGCATCTGCCGTCCCATACCGGTATCTTCGAGACGAAACAGCGGAATCGACAGCGGCAGCATATCCGGATGGTCGCGCAGCTTGCTGAGAATAGAGTCCACCCCTGCCCCGAGGGCGAACACGGCCTTCAGCGCCCGGCCCTGCAGCATCTCTACCGGCGGATGCCAGACCAGGGCATAGTCCGCCGGCCGGTTATCGCCCGCTTTCCACTCGCGCACCCGCGCGCCGGGTAACTGCTTTTCCAGCTCACAGATCCAGTATTGGGTATCAAAGGTCGGATGGTAAAAAATAATCTCCATAGGGGCTCCTGATAGCAGACGCCTTTGGCCGATTAACGCTGGCGTCTTATTTTACTCATTGTTTTCTATTGGTTTGCCAGCATAACAAATTTCCCCCGAGCGAAAAGGGAAAAGCTACTGGCGACAAAAAAAACGGATTTCGCACGTTTAAGGAGCAAGTTGCTCGAAGTTTGTCTAAACGCGCTTTTTTTGCAAAAAGTTGATTGACGGGCGATACGTATTTCCCTACATTAGCGCCCGTTCCCGACAACAACGGGAAAGACAATATGGTGAGGTGTCCGAGTGGCTGAAGGAGCACGCCTGGAAAGTGTGTATACGGCAACGTATCGGGGGTTCGAATCCCCCCCTCACCGCCATATTTTAAGAAGAGCTCGTACGCAAGTACGGGCTTTTTTTTCGCATGTGGCACCCACCGGGGGGATGAGAACCCCCGACCGGGGTTCGACAACTGGCGCAGCCAGTTGGACAGACCGCGAGCCTGCGAGCGGGCTGCCCCGCAGGGGCGAGCGAAGCGAGTCAATCCCCCCCTCACCGCCATATTCAAGATGAGAGCCTGTACGCAAGCACGGGCTCTTTTCTTTTATATTCTCTGCCGGGGGGGGGAGCCCCTCGAGAAAAGCCAATCCCGAAGCTAATCCTCCTCCATCCGCTGATACTCTTCGCTGAGGTAGTCCACCAGCGCCCTGACGGAGGGCAGCAGCCCGCGCCGTGAGGCAAATACCGCATGGATCACTTCCCGCCGCGGCTGCCACTCGTCCAGAACCACCTCTAATTCACCTGACGCCAGCTGATCGCGCACCATTAATAAAGGAAGCTGCACCACGCCTACGCCGGCCATCGCCGCCTCGCGCAGCGCCAGCATATCGGTGGTCACCATTCGCGGCGTGAAATACACTTCCGCTCTCGCTCCCCCGGGCCCGGTGAGCTGCCATTTATGCTGATGCTTGTTCGCACCCAGGCTGAGGCCCGGCCAGGCGCTCAGCTCGGACGGCGCCTGCGGACGTCCGAGCCGGGAAATGAGATCCGGGCTGGCCACCAGCCGGTGCCCGCGGTCCGCCAGCACGCGCATCACCAGGTCGCTATCCTCGATGGGCCGGGGACGGACGCGGATCGCCACATCAATGCCCTCCCCGACCACATCCACCCGGCGGTTGGTCGCCTCAAGATGCAGCGTTACCCCAGGATAGCGCGCCATAAATCGCGCCAGCATCGGTCCGATATGGACATGCAGCAAGGTGACCGGACAGGTGATCCTGACGCTACCGCGCGGCTCGGCGCGCAGCGTCTCGACCGCCTGCTGCGCCGCCTCGGCCTCAATCAGCATCGCTTTGCAATGCTGATAAAAGGTCTGCCCGACCTCGGTGACCGCGAACTGACGGGTGGTTCGCTGAATCAAACGCACGCCCAACCGCTCCTCGAGTTGCGCAATGCGGCGGCTGAGTTTGGATTTCGGCTGGTCAAGCGCTCGCCCCGCCGCGGCGAAACCGCCATGGTCTACCACCTGGACAAACCAGGCGAAGTCATTGAGATCCTGCATCCTTCCTCCATTGTTCCATTTTTGGAACAGTATAGGTCATTTTTGCTCACTACCGCATACGTCGTCCCGGATATAAGCTTATTTACATCAGATACCGATACACAGGAGAAAGCCATGAAACAGATCACAGGAGTCTACACCGCGCCTGCGCAGCATTGGGTAGGCGACGGCTTCCCGGTTCGCTCGATGTTTTCCTATCAGACGCACGGCCAGCAGCTGAGCCCCTTCTTACTGCTCGACTATGCCGGGCCGTACACCTTCCCGGCGGGCAGCGAAAAACGCGGCGTCGGTGAGCATCCGCATCGCGGATTTGAAACCGTCACCATCGTCTACGCCGGTGAAGTAGAGCATCGCGACTCCACCGGACGCGGCGGGGTGATTGGTCCAGGCGACGTGCAGTGGATGACGGCGGGCGCCGGGATCCTGCACGAAGAGTTCCACTCGGAGGCCTTCACCCGCAGCGGCGGCGAGCTGAAGATGATCCAGCTGTGGGTCAACCTGCCCGCGAAAGACAAAATGGCGCCCCCCGGCTACCAGAGCATTACCGCTGGGACGATCCCCACCGTGGCGCTGGCGAACGGCGCCGGACAGGTTCGGGTTATTGCCGGCCAGTATGACGACGTCAGCGGCCCGGCCCATACCTTCTCACCGCTTAACGTGTGGGATCTGCAGCTGAATCAGGGGCACGACCTCACGCTGCGCCAACCGGAGGGCTGGAGTACCGCGCTGGTGGTGCTGGAAGGGGAAGTGATCATTAACGGTTCCGAATCTGCTCGCGAAGGCCAGCTGGCCGTCCTGAGCCAGGCAGGTGACGCAGTGCATCTGGAGGCGACCGCCCCGGCAAAAGTTCTGCTGATGGCCGGAGAACCGCTACAGGAGCCGATTGTGGGCTATGGCCCGTTTGTCATGAATAACAAAACGCAGATCGCAGAAGCTGTACGCGATTTTAACAGCGGCCGCTTTGGCCAAATCTAACTGATTGAGGTGAATACTATGTCTACTCCCGCTAACTTTAACGGTGCTCGTCCGGTGATTGATGTTAACGATACCGCAATGCTGTTGATTGACCATCAGAGCGGTCTGTTCCAGACCGTCGGCGATATGCCGATGCCAGAGCTGCGCGCTCGCGCCGCCGCGCTGGCCAAGATGGCGTCGCTTGCCGGGATCCCGGTGATCACGACCGCCTCCGTGCCGCAGGGGCCAAACGGCCCGCTGATCCCGGAGATTCATGAAAACGCGCCGCATGCGAAATACATCGCCCGTAAAGGTGAGATTAACGCCTGGGATAACCCGGAATTCGTCGCCGCGGTGAAAGCGACCGGTCGTAAAACGCTGATTATCGCCGGGACCATCACCAGCGTCTGCATGGCCTTCCCGGCTATCGCCGCTGTCGCCGACGGTTATAAAGTGTTTGCCGTGATTGACGCTTCCGGCACCTACAGCAAAATGGCGCAGGAGATCACCCTGGCTCGCGTGGTACAGGCCGGCGTAGTGCCAATGGATACCGCCGCCGTCGCCTCTGAGCTGCAGCGCACCTGGAATCGCCCGGACGCCGCAGAATGGGCGGAGGTGTACACCAAAGTCTTCCCGGCCTACCAGCTGCTGATCGAAAGCTACAGCAAAGCGCAGGACGTCGTGAAGAATAACGAACAGCTGGATTCCCAGCGCTAAAACGCCCGCCCCGCTGAGCCGCAGCGGGGCATTGTTCATTGCGTGAGCGAACGGCAAAGAAAGAAGAAAATATGCTTGACCGTTTTAACGCAACTCCCTATAGTAGCGCCCCGTTGCCCACCCAAGGTGAGCAGCAAGACAATATGGTGAGGTGTCCGAGTGGCTGAAGGAGCACGCCTGGAAAGTGTGTATACGGCAACGTATCGGGGGTTCGAATCCCCCCCTCACCGCCATATTCGAGATGAGAGCCTGTACGCAAGTACGGGCTCTTTTCTTTTATATTCTCCGCAGGGGGGGATGAGACCCCCCGACCGGGGTTCGACAACTGGCGCAGCCAGTTGGACAGACCGCGCACGCAGTAAGCGGGCTGCCCCGCAGGGGCGAGCGAAGCGAGTCAATCCCCCCTCACCGCCATATTTTAAGAAGAGCTCGTACGCAAGTACGGGCTTTTTTTTCGCATGTGGCACCGCAGACATCCCCGGGGTCGGCAGCAATGCCTCTCCCGGGCTACCAGACCGTACCCGCCAGGTAGCCCGGCTAAGCGCAGCGCCGCCGGGAGGATGCCCAAAAACAACAAAGCCCGGGCTAGCCCGGGCCTTGCTCACAGTATGACGATTAATAATAGGCTTTCAGCGTCCGCTGGCAGAGGGCCGAGCGCACGCAGTCATCGGTGGTGAAACGCACGATGCCGATCATCTCGTCTTCCTCAAAACGCGCCAGCGCATCGCTCAGGCCAGATCTCACGCCAGAGGGCAAGTCGCACTGGGTGATATCGCCATTGACGATGACCGTCACGTTCTCCCCGAGGCGGGTTAAAAACATCTTCATTTGCGCTGCGGTCACGTTCTGGGCCTCGTCCAGAATCACCACCGCATTTTCAAAGGTACGTCCGCGCATATAGGCGAACGGCGCGATTTCCACCTTGCCGATTTCCGGACGCAGGCAGTACTGCATAAAGGAAGCCCCCAGCCTTTTCACCAGCACATCGTAAACCGGTCGGAAATAGGGAGCGAACTTCTCGGCGATATCTCCCGGTAAGAAGCCGAGATCTTCGTCGGCCTGCAGAACGGGACGGGTAACAATAATTCTGTCCACATCCTTATGGATCAGGGCTTCAGCTGCCTTCGCCGCACTGATCCAGGTCTTGCCGCATCCAGCTTCGCCGGTAGCGAAAATCAGCTGCTTATTGTCGATGGCATTCAAATAATGCGCCTGAGCCTCATTGCGCGCCTCAATTGGGGAAGTATCACGGCTGTCCCGCGCCATGCCAATTGCTTCTACGCCACTCATTTGCACAAGCGATGTGACCGATTCTTCTTCACGCTGCTTATGGCTGCGTGAATCCCGTCTCAGCACACGTTTTGCTTCACGACGAGCTTTGATCACTGCTTTTTGTCTTCCCATGGATAGCACCTTGCGTTGTTGGTTTACATCACACGCGTCAACATCGACGCGACTATGCGCACGAACGATTGAGGTTTGGCTTCCTTGTAAGCCATTGCTTGCCGGTAGAACTGACAACGAGTCGCGGCTACGCGCACCGCGTACCCTGCCAAGGTTGTAATAATGCGAAGCGGAGAGAGAAAGAGTAAGAAAATCGCTGCCGGAAGCGGGGCTTCCGTGCTGAAGAGTACGGTCTGAGATTTTACGTTGTCCGGTACGGGACCTTACCATTCGCGATCTCCATAGTGAAACGTCACACTGCCGGGAACTACCGCGTATGTAATAAGTACATCAAAAAAGATTCTTAATGCAACTTATTTTTCACAATGACGCAACAAATAGTTCTTAAGCAAGTGTAGGAGACTATCGGTCATTTGTATTACAGAAATATAACACATGGCAGGAAATATAAGAAAAATGAGAAAAACAGCAGAAAACGCCCTGCCCTTACGGGCAGGGTCGGTATCAGGCCTGCAGCAGCGACTCTCCCAGATAGTGTTTTTCATCAACTACGCCGGGTAAAACAAAGAAGTAGCCCCCGCCGATCGGTTTGACATACTCCTCCAGCGCCTCGCCGTTAAGCCGTTTCTGCACCGTCAGAAAACCCTTTTCCAGATCGTGCTGATAGCAAACGAATAACAGCCCCATATCCAGTTGTCCGGCGTTAGTAACCCCCAGCGAATAGCTGTAGCCGCGGCGCATCATCAGGCTGGACTGGGTTTCCGGCGTGCGGGGATTGGCCAGACGAATATGGCTATCCAGCGCAATGACTTCGCCGTTAGGATCTTTGCTGTAATCCGGGGTATCGTGTTCGTTTTTCATCCCCAGCGGCGCACCGGTGTGCTTGTCGCGACCAAAGATCGTCTGCTGCTCCTTGAGCGGCGTCCGATCCCAGAACTCCACGTGAAACTGGATGATGCGCGCCGCCTGATAGCTGCCGCCCACGGTCCAGGCCGGCTCGTCCTGATCGGCTGTCACCCACACTACCTTATCCATCAGCGCGCTGTCGTGGCTCGCCGGGTTAGCGGTGCCGTCCTTAAACCCCAACAGGTTGATGGGGGTCTCTTTGCCTTTGCTACGCGCCGCGCTGTCGGAGATAAACCCTTCCCGCTTCCAGCGCACGCTCAGCAGATCCGGCGTATGTTTGATGACATCACGCAGGGCGTGGATCACCGTATCCTGAGTATTGGCGCAGATCTGCAGCAGCAGGTCGCCATGGCACAGCGCGGCATCCAGCGAATCGTTGGGGAAGCGGGTCATCGGCTGCAGCTTTTTCGGTGCTTTATCCGCCAGGCCAAAGCGCTCATCAAATAGCGAATGGCCGACCGAGACGGTGATGGTCAGGTTATCTGGCGCAATCCACGGCCCCAGGATGCCGGAATCCATCGGCGGCAGCCGCGGATTCGGCGTGTCCGGCGCCGGGCCGCCCTGGGTTAAAAAGGCGATACGCTGGGTCAGCAGTCGAAACAGCCGCTCGAGGTCGGCTTTATCAGCCGCCAGCACATCGAAGGCCACCAGCATCATCGAAGCCTGCTGCGGCGTCAGAATGCCCGCCTGATGCCGGCCATAGAATGGCTGCTTTTCCTGGCGCGCGTCGGGTGTGAGCGTCCCCGGGGAACTTTCCGCTTTTGCCGCATGCGCTACCGGGCAGCCGCCGGTGATGGCCAGCGCGCCGCCAAGCGCGCCGATCCCTTTCAGTAAGCGACGACGTGACGGCTCGTTCACGTCGTGGGGTTTCTGCTGTGCCATCGACTTAGTCCAGCCCCAGGATCCCGCGCAGCTGAGCCAGATCTTCCGCCAGGGTGGTGATCGGCCCTTTCAGCGCATTACGGTCGGCGGTGGTCAGCTTATCGTAGGTCTCGAAGCCGTCTTTGGTGCGATATTTGCTGAGGATGCTGTCCACTTTCTTAAAGTTGGCGTCCACTTTCGCCAGCAGCGCGCTGTTCTCTTTTTGCAGCTGCGGGCGCAGCAGGTCGACAATTTTCTGCGCGCCGTCAATGTTGGCCTGGAAGTCCCACAGATCGGTATGGCTGTAGCGATCTTCTTCACCGCTGATCTTGCTGGCCGCGACTTCCTCAATTAATCCTGCCGCGCCGCCCACGACTTTTGACGGCGGGAACGCCAGCTCGCTGATACGCTTTTGCAGCTCCAGCACATCGCTGTTCAGCTGATCGGCATATTTTTCCATCCCTTTGACGCTGTTATCGCCAAACAGCGCTTTTTCCAGACGGTGGAAACCGGTAAATTTCGGATCTTCCGCTTTTTTCTCGAAGTCGTCTTCGCGGGCGTCGATGCTGCCGTCAAGGTCAGAGAACAGCTCGGCAATGGGCTCGATGCGCTCGTAATGCTGACGCGTCGGGGCGTACAGCGCTTTCGCTTTTTCGATATCGCCGGCTTTCACCGCGTCGGTAAAGGCTTTGGTGCCGCTAACCAGCTGCGCGGTTTCCGCCGTCACATAGGCTTTATAGGCGGTGATCGCGTCGCCGAGGCTCAGCACCGCATCCGCTTTCGCCGCGTCTTTGGTGGCGGCGCCGGTGACGATCAGTTTGCCTTTCGGGTTGGTGAGCAGGCCACAGGTCATGTCATATTCGCCCGGCTGCAGGTTCGCGGTGAGCTTCTGAGTAAAGCCCGGCGCGATGTTTTCGCGCTCTTCCACCACCATCACCCCTTTCAGAATCTCCCACTCCAGCGCTTTCTGGCTGTGGTTCTGAATAATAAACTGGGTTTTACCCGCGTTAACGGTCACCTGCATCGGCTCGCACTGCTTGTCGTTGACGGTGACTTTGACCTGCGGGATATCCGCAGCCTGAGCACCGAATGCAGAGCTGAGCAGCGCGGCCACGGTCACCCGCAGCGCATTACGGCGAAAATGAATCATCATGATCATCCCTTTCGGTAAGTAGAGTGTCGCTTATAAGCTCGCAGCGCCCGGTCAGGCAGCCCGCGAGGCAGTGGTATTATTCCGCGGCGGCAGGGCAAACAGCACCAGCGCCGGGATCAGATAAAGCAGATAGACAGCCACTTCGCTGACGCTCGGCGTCTCCTGATAGCCGAAGATCCCTTCCAGCAGCGTGCCGAACAGCGTATGCGTCGACAGCACGTTGCTCAGATCGAAGGCGGTATCCTGGAACAGGTTCCACAGGCCCGCCTCGTGGAAGGCGCGGATCGCCCCCGCGGCCAGGCCAGCGGCCACCAGCAGAATAAACAGGCTGGTCCATTTGAAGAACACGCCAAGGTTAAGGCGGATACCGCCCCAGTAGATCAGGAAGCCCAGCACGATAGCGGTGGCCAGACCCAGCAGCGCCCCCAGCGGCGGCCAGATGCCGACATCCTGCTGGAAGGCCGCCAGCAGAAAGAAGACCGACTCCAGCCCCTCACGGGCGACCGCGAAAAAGACCATCATCACCAGCGCCCAGCCGTGGTGATTACCGCGCTGCAGCGCCTTGTCCACGGCCTGCTCCAGCTGCTGCTTGACGTTGCGTGAGACATTGCGCATCCAGAAGACCATCCACGTCAGGATCACCACCGCAATGACCGCGACGATCCCTTCGAACAGCTCCTGTTCACGCTGAGGAAATTCACCGGTGGTTTCGTTGATAAAAATGCCTAAGCCAAGACACAGCGCCGCCGCGAGGATCACGCCAATCCACATCACGCCAATCCAGTTGCCGCGCTGGGTGCGTTTCAGATAGCTGGCGATCAGGCTGACAATCAGCGCCGCCTCCAGGCCTTCGCGTAACATAATGAGAAATGGGACAAACATGCCAATACCCTTAAATGTAAAGCACCGTCAACGAATGCAAAAACAGGTAATATTTATGATAGTGATTATCATTACAATGCTCAGAAACACAAGCGAAATGTGCAGAGAATGATGATCAGTTGTAAATAAATCGCTGACAAATAATGACTTATGAAAATATTCGCCTGTTATGAAGGGAAAGAATAAGCAAAGGATTTTTTACGCCAGATATTTACCCGCCGTAGCGGCTATGGCTAAATGGCGGCCTTATTGACTTGCGAAAAGAACAACATGACTGCATTTTTTCATTTCCTGCTGGCGCTGGCGGTGATCCTCGCCCTGGCCTGGCTTGTCAGCTACGACAGACAAAAAATTCGTATTCGTTATATTCTCCAGTTGATTATTATCGAAATAGCGCTCGCTTTCTTTTTCCTGCACGCCGAAAGCGGCCTGTGGCTGGTAAAAAATATTTCCGGCTTTTTTGCTTCGCTGTTAGGCTTTGCCGCCGAAGGGACCAATTTCGTCTTTGGCGGCATGAGCGAAAAAGGCTTAGCCTTTATTTTCCTGGGCGTCCTGTGTCCGATTGTGTTTATTTCCGCGCTGATTGGTATTCTCCAGCACTGGCGGATCCTGCCGATTTTTATTCGCGTGATTGGCACCCTGCTGTCGAAAGTAAACGGCATGGGTAAGCTGGAATCTTTCAACGCCGTCAGCTCGCTGATCCTCGGCCAGTCGGAGAACTTCATTGCCTACAAGGGCGTACTGGGCGACCTCTCCTCACGGCGACTGTTCACTATGGCGGCGACGGCCATGTCGACCGTATCGCTGTCGATTGTCGGCGCCTATATGACCATGCTGGACGCCAAATATGTCGTCGCAGCGCTGATCCTCAATATGTTCAGCACCTTTATCGTGCTGTCGGTAATTAACCCGACGCGGCCGGGCAGCGAGCAGGAAATAAAACTCGAGAAGCTGCATGAATCGCAGAGTTTCTTTGAAATGCTCGGGGAATATATTCTGGCCGGCTTTAAAGTGGCGATGATTATTCTGGCGATGCTGATCGGTTTTATCGCCCTGATCAGCGCCATTAACGAGCTGTTCGCCACCCTGTTTGGTCTCAGCTTCCAGCAGATCCTCGGCTACGTCTTTTATCCGCTGGCGTGGCTTATCGGCATCCCGCTGAGCGATGCGCTAAACGCCGGCAGCATCATGGCCACCAAACTGGTCGCTAACGAATTTGTGGCGATGATTGAGCTGCAAAAGATTGCCGCCAGCATGACTCCTCGCGGGCTCGGCATTCTCTCGGTATTCCTGGTGTCGTTTGCCAACTTTGCCTCGATCGGCATTATCGCCGGGGCGATCAAAGGCCTGAATGAACCGCAGGGCAATATCGTCTCCCGCTTCGGCCTGCGGCTGGTGTATAGCGCCACGCTGGTAAGCCTGCTTTCCGCCAGCTTCGCCGGGCTGGTGCTGTAAAACAAACGGCGGGGCTGCCCCCGCCGTTTACTCAGAACTGCACGCAGACCGGCTGGTCGACACGCATCACCGACTCCTGCGCGAAGCGTGATTTATAGCCCTGGCGCAGAGCCTCAATACCGGCCTCGCTCTGTACGTCATGCCCATGGATCACCATCAGCGCCTTGCTCTGCTCCCGCACCACCTGACCATTCTGGCCAAGCCACTGGCCGTGGGCATCAAACACCGTCAGCCCGTCGCGAAAGCGCGGCGTGACGTCACGGTCGACAAACTGTTGCCACTCTTCAGCGGTGATGTCTTTCCCCGCCGGGCGGCTCAGACCGAAGTAAAGCGTGGTTTGCACCATGGACTTATCCGCCGGGCAGACGCCGGGCTTCGGCGCGCTGGTCGATGAACTTCCACCCGCCACGCAGCCGCTGAGTAACCCTGCCAGCACCAGCGCCATTGCACCCTGTCTGAACGTCATCTTTGCTATCCTCATTGTTATTAGTCAGGAAATATCAGCGGATTTTCAGATAATTAGCAAGGGTTATAATATTCCGGCACGGCACCAGGCAATAAAAAGCCCGCCAGCGGCGGGCTCGTGAGCATCAGATGATCTTACTCAGCCGTGGCGCGTACCGGCGGCGGCGTATGGTAGTGGGCATCCGCTTCGGCAAAGCGCTGCTGCATGCTGGCCGACGGCGCTTTATCCAGCAGGCTAAAGACCACAATCCCGATGCTGCCGAAGACAAAGCCCGGAATGATTTCATACAGGCCCAGCCAGCCAAACTGCTTCCAGACGATCACGGTCAGGGCGCCAATCACCATCCCGGCCAGCGCGCCGTTACGGGTCATGCGCGACCACATTACCGAGAACAGGACCACCGGGCCAAAGGCGGCGCCGAAGCCAGCCCAGGCGTAGCTCACCAGACCCAGCACGCGGTTTTCCGGATTGGCCGCCAGGGCAATGGCCACCAGGGCAACCACCAGCACCATCATACGGCCCACCCACACCAGCTCTTTCTGACCGGCGTTTTTACGCAGGAAGGCTTTATACAGGTCTTCGGTAATTGCGCTCGAGCAGACCAGCAGCTGACAGCTCAGGGTGGACATCACCGCCGCCAGAATCGCCGACAGCAGGATCCCGGCAATCCACGGGTTAAACAGGATTTGCGCCAGTTCGATAAACACGCGCTCGGCGTTCTGGTTAACCGCGCCCGCCAGGCTCGGGTTGTTATTGAAGTAGGCGATGCCAAAGAAGCCGACGGCCACCGCCCCGCCGAGGCAGAGGATCATCCAGGTCATACTAATGCGACGTGCGTGAACGATGCTGTGGTGCGAATCCGCCGCCATAAAGCGCGCCAGAATATGCGGCTGACCGAAATAACCCAGCCCCCAGCCCATCAGCGAGATAATCGCCACGAAGTTCAGCCCTTTCAGCATGTCGATATTTTCGATGCTCTTCTGCTTAATCACTTCCAGCGAATCGCCAAAGCCGCCGACGGAAATAATCACGATCACCGGGGTGAGGATCAGCGCGAAAATCATCAGGCTGGCCTGCACGGTATCGGTCCAGCTAACGGCGAGGAAGCCGCCGACGAAGGTATAGATAATCGTCGCCGCCGCCCCGGCCCACAGTGCGGTTTCATAACTCATGCCGAAGGTGCTTTCAAACAGACGCGCCCCCGCGACAATTCCTGAAGCGCAATAGATGGTAAAGAACAGCAGAATAACCAGCGCCGAAATAATTCTCAGCACCCGGCTTTTATCTTCAAAACGGCCGGTAAAATAATCGGGCAGCGTCAGGGCGTTATTATTCACCTCGGTATGCACGCGCAGGCGACCGGCCACCAGCTTCCAGTTAATCCACGCCCCCAGCGTTAAGCCAATGGCGATCCAGCTTTCGGAAATCCCGGAGAGAAAAATCGCCCCTGGCAGGCCCATCAGCAGCCAGCCGCTCATATCCGACGCCCCTGCGGAAAGCGCGGTCACAAATGGCCCCAGACTCCTTCCCCCGAGAATATAATCATCGAAGTTTTTGGTCGAACGCCAGGCAATAAACCCTATCAATACCATACCAAAAATATAAACAATAAATGTCACCAGCATCGGTGTGCTAATAGCCATGCAAAGTCTCCAGAATTTTTATCGACAGCGTCCAACTTCGTCGTTTTTTTCCACTACCGGAACGGGGTAATGGCGCATTGTTTAATTGGGCGACCGTATCCTGACGGAAGCTTCGGTTTTTCACAAACGATTTAACACAGCATTTACACGAAAAACCGACGGCGCAAAACGTCAATTTGTTAGAGGTTGCACTCTCTCACGTTTTTAAAGGTTGCACCAAACAAAAGTGTTAACTCACGCATACAAATACCCTATGAGCCCGGGGTTAAATTTCTGCTATTTTAGGGGTTATTTTTAACAAATTAGCCATTTCACGGCTTCCGTCACAAGCCACAATTAACAAGGTTGCACAAAGTTGCAACATAGTGGATATTTCCATGCAACCGCATAAGCCTAACGATAAATGACAGGAGTTTTGAGCATGGGCACCACCACCATGGGTGTTAAGCTTGACGACGCAACCCGCGAGCGCATTAAATCCGCCGCGAGCCGTATTGACCGCACGCCGCACTGGCTGATTAAGCAGGCCATCTTTAATTATCTGGAAAAACTGGAGAACGACGAGACGCTGCCTGAGCTGCCGGCCCTGCTCTCCGGGGCCGCCAACGAAAGCGATGACGCCAGCGAACCAACGGAAGAGCCCTATCAGCCGTTTCTCGAATTCGCCGAGCAGATCCTGCCGCAGTCGGTGAGCCGCGCGGCGATCACCGCCGCCTGGCGACGTCCGGAAACCGACGCGGTACCGATGCTGCTGGAGCAGGCCCGTCTGCCGCAGCCGCTGGGCGAACAGGCGCACAAGCTGGCGTATCAGCTGGCGGAAAAACTGCGCAACCAGAAAACCGCCAGCGGCCGCGCCGGTATGGTGCAGAGCCTGCTGCAGGAGTTCTCCCTCTCTTCACAGGAAGGGGTGGCGCTGATGTGCCTGGCGGAAGCCCTGCTGCGTATTCCGGATAAAGCCACCCGCGATGCGCTGATCCGCGACAAAATCAGCAACGGCAACTGGCAGTCGCACATCGGCCGCAGCCCGTCGCTGTTCGTCAACGCCGCCACCTGGGGGCTGCTGTTCACCGGAAAACTGGTGTCGACCCATAACGAGACCAGCCTCTCCCGCTCCCTGAACCGCATCATCGGCAAGAGCGGCGAACCGCTGATCCGCAAAGGCGTGGATATGGCGATGCGCCTGATGGGCGAGCAGTTCGTCACCGGGGAAACCATCGCCGAAGCGCTGGCCAACGCCCGCAAGCTGGAAGAAAAAGGGTTCCGCTACTCCTACGATATGCTCGGCGAAGCCGCCCTGACCGCCGCTGACGCCCAGGCCTATATGGTTTCTTATCAGCAGGCGATCCATGCCATCGGTAAAGCCTCCAACGGCCGCGGCATTTATGAAGGTCCGGGTATCTCCATTAAGCTCTCCGCGCTGCACCCGCGCTACAGCCGCGCGCAGTATGACCGGGTGATGGAAGAGCTTTACCCGCGGCTGAAATCGCTGACCCTGCTGGCGCGCCAGTATGACATCGGCATAAATATTGACGCCGAAGAGGCCGACCGTTTGGAGATCTCCCTCGACCTGCTGGAAAAACTGTGCTTCGAGCCGGAACTGGCCGGCTGGAACGGGATTGGCTTCGTGATTCAGGCCTACCAGAAGCGCTGTCCGTTTGTCATTGATTACCTGATTGACCTCGCCACCCGCAGCCGCCGTCGCCTGATGATCCGTCTGGTGAAAGGCGCCTACTGGGATAGCGAAATTAAACGCGCGCAGATGGAAGGTCTCGAAGGCTATCCGGTATACACCCGCAAGGTTTACACCGACGTCTCCTACCTCGCCTGCGCTAAGAAGCTGCTGGCGGTGCCGAACCTGATTTACCCGCAGTTCGCCACCCATAACGCTCATACTCTGGCGGCTATCTACCAGCTGGCGGGCCAGAACTACTACCCGGGCCAGTATGAGTTCCAGTGCCTGCACGGCATGGGCGAACCGCTGTACGAGCAGGTGGTGGGCAAGGTCGCCGACGGCAAACTGAACCGTCCGTGCCGCATCTACGCCCCGGTGGGCACCCACGAGACGCTGCTGGCGTATCTGGTGCGTCGTCTGCTGGAGAACGGCGCCAATACCTCTTTCGTCAACCGTATCGCGGACAATACCCTGCCGCTGGACGAGCTGGTGGCCGACCCGGTCAGCGCGGTAGAAAAACTGGCGCAGCAGGAAGGCCAGGCCGGCCTGCCGCATCCGAAAATCCCGCTGCCGCGCGATCTCTACGGCAGCGGCCGGAGCAACTCCGCCGGTCTCGATCTGGCGAACGAGCACCGTCTGGCCTCCCTCTCCTCTTCCCTGCTCAACAGCGCGCTGCATAAATGGCAGGCATTGCCGATGCTGGAGCAGCCGGTGGCCGAAGGCGAAATGCAGCCGGTGGTTAACCCGGCAGAGCCGAAAGATATCGTCGGCTACGTCCGCGAAGCCAGCGACGCTGAAGTGCAGCAGGCGCTGACCAGCGCTATCAAGAATGCGCCGATCTGGTTCGCCACTCCGCCGCAGGAGCGCGCCGCCATTCTTGAGCGCGCCGCGGTGCTGATGGAAAGCCAAATGCCGACCCTGATGGGGATCCTGGTGCGCGAGGCGGGTAAAACCTTCAGCAACGCCATCGCTGAAGTGCGCGAAGCCGTTGACTTCCTGCACTATTACGCCGGCCAGGTGCGCGACGATTTCGATAATGAAACTCACCGCCCGCTGGGTCCGGTGGTCTGTATCAGCCCGTGGAACTTCCCGCTGGCGATCTTCACCGGCCAGATTGCCGCCGCGCTGGCGGCCGGCAACAGCGTGCTGGCGAAACCTGCCGAGCAGACGCCGCTTATCGCCGCCCAGGGCGTGGCGATTCTGCTGGAAGCCGGCGTGCCGCCGGGCGTTATTCAACTGCTGCCGGGTCGCGGGGAGACCGTGGGCGCCGCGCTAACCACCGATGAGCGCGTACGCGGCGTGATGTTCACCGGCTCCACCGAAGTGGCCACCCTGCTGCAGCGCAATATCGCCAGCCGCCTCGATCCCCAGGGCCGCCCGACGCCGCTGATCGCCGAAACCGGCGGGATGAACGCGATGATCGTCGATTCGTCGGCGCTCACCGAGCAGGTAGTGATCGACGTGCTGGCTTCCGCGTTCGACAGCGCTGGCCAGCGCTGCTCCGCCCTGCGCGTGCTTTGCCTGCAGGAAGAGGTCGCCGATCACACCTTAACCATGCTGCGCGGCGCCATGAGCGAGTGCCGGATGGGCAATCCGGGGCGCCTGACCACCGATATCGGTCCGGTTATCGATGCGGAAGCGAAAGAGAATATCGAACGCCATATTCAGGCGATGCGCGCCAAAGGCCGCACCGTCTACCAGGCGGTGCGTGAGAATAGCGAAGACGCCCGCGAATGGCGTCACGGGACCTTCGTGCCACCGACGCTTATCGAGCTCGACAGCTTCGACGAGCTGAAAAAAGAGGTCTTCGGCCCGGTACTGCACGTGGTGCGCTATAACCGTAACGAGCTGGACAAACTGGTCGAGCATATTAACGCCTCTGGCTACGGCCTGACCCTCGGCGTGCATACCCGTATCGACGAAACCATCGCCCAGGTCACCGGCAGCGCCAAGGTGGGCAACCTGTACGTCAACCGCAATATGGTTGGCGCGGTGGTCGGCGTTCAGCCGTTCGGCGGCGAAGGGTTGTCCGGTACCGGTCCGAAAGCCGGCGGTCCGCTGTATCTGTACCGTCTGCTCTCCAGCCGTCCGCAGGACGCGGTTGGCGTGACCTTCGCCCGCCAGGATGCAGAGCGTCCGCTGGACGCCCAGCTGAAAACGCTGCTGGAAAAACCGCTGCAGGCGCTGCAGCAGTGGGCCGCGGGCCGTCCTGAGCTGCAGGCGCTGTGCCAGCAGTACAGCGAGCAGGCGCAAAGCGGCACTCAACGCCTGCTGCCGGGGCCAACCGGCGAGCGCAACACCCTGACGCTGATGCCGCGCGAGCGCGTGCTGTGCGTAGCGGATAACGAACAGGATACGCTGATCCAGCTGGCGGCTGTGCTGGCGGTGGGTTGTGAAGTACTGTGGCCGGACAGCGCCCTGCAGCGCGATCTGGCGAAGAAACTGCCGCGGGAGGTCAGCGAGCGCATTCGCTTTGCCAAAGCGGAGCAGTTGCCGGGCCAGGCCTTCGACGCGGTTATCTACCACGGCGATTCCGACCAGCTGCGCGAGCTGTGCGAGCAGGTGGCGGCGCGCGATGGGGCGATTGTCTCCGTGCAGGGCTTCGCCCGCGGCGAAACCAATCTGCTGCTGGAGCGGCTGTATATCGAGCGTTCGCTGAGCGT
The DNA here is from genome assembly GCF_018223915.1 of Klebsiella sp. 64. Taxonomy (NCBI): domain Bacteria; kingdom Pseudomonadati; phylum Pseudomonadota; class Gammaproteobacteria; order Enterobacterales; family Enterobacteriaceae; genus Klebsiella; species Klebsiella sp. 64. The sequence goes on along the minus strand of NZ_JAGRQZ010000013.1, from coordinate 141,652 downwards.
TAACACCGCGGCGGCAGGCGGTAACGCCAGCCTGATGACCATCGGCTAAAACGGGCTCCCCGGTGGCGCTACGCTTACCGGGGCTACCTACCACCGCCAAAGGGTAGCCCGGATAAGGTGCGGTGCGCCGCCATCCGGGCAATCAGTCTGCGCTGCGATCAGCTAATGACAGCCGACGTCAGCTGTGTTTAATTAAGGCTCCCGGACGGGAGCCTTTTTTATGGGAGCAGAACAATGAAACGCACGTTATTTGCCGTGATGGCCCTGCTGGCCAGCGGCGCGGCGCTGGCGGACGAGTGCAGCAGCGCCAACACCCAAACCGAAATGAATCAGTGCGCGGCTGCGCAGTATCAGGCGGCCGATAAAAAACTGAACGACACCTGGCAGCAGGCCCTGCAGCGGGCGGTGGGTAAACAACAAACATTACTGAAGCAGGCGCAGCAGGCATGGATCGCCATGCGCGACGCCGACTGCGCCTTTCTCGCGTCCGGCGCCGAAGGCGGCAGCATGCAGCCAATGCTGGTCAGCCAGTGCATGACCGATAAGAGCGTGGAGCGGGAGTCTTTCCTCGCCTCGCTGCTACAGTGCGAGGATGGCGATCAAAGCTGCCCGCTGCCGCCCGCCAATTAACGGACGCGAATGCCTTCGATAATCATCCGCTGGACATTATCGACCGTTTGTTCAAAAAAGGCCGCATCCTGCAGCGTGGCGCCGGTGACCGCCTCCACCTGGGTGGCGAAGTCGGCGTAATGCTGGGTGGTAGCCCAGATCATAAAGATTAAATGCTGTGGATCGACCGGCGCCAGCTTGCCGCGGTCGATCCAGCCGGAGACTATCGCCGATTTCTCATCGACCAGCGCTTTCAGATCCCCGGTCAGTTCGCCCATCAGCAGCGGCGCCCCCTGCAGCATCTCGAGGCAGAAGAGCTTCGAGGCCTGGGGGTGATCGCGGGACACTTCCAGCTTCAGGCGAATATATTCGCGGATCGCCACCAGCGGGCTGATATCCTCACGAAAGGCCTTCAGCGGCGCCAGCCAGATGGCGAGGATCTGCTGCAGGACAGCCACATACAGCGCCTCTTTCGAAGGGTAGTAATAGAGCAGATTGGTTTTCGATACCCCGGCGCGTTCAGCCACCTGCTCCAGCCGCGTACCGTGAATACCAAATTGCGAAAATGCCTCCAGCGCGGCGGCCAGGATGGCCTCCTTTTTGGCGCTGACCGCTTGTGAACGTTTGCCGCTTTTCTTCACCGCGCCCTGTGCCATACATCCTCTCCTTCAGTTGACGCCACCAGCATAGCAAAAGCCCTGCGCCGACACGACCCCATGCACCCTGATTGCGCATGACTGCCGTTTTTTCGTGCACTGATTTTGACCATCCAGTCCACTTTTTTACCGTCCTTTTCAGCAACTCAAAAGTAACACATTAATAACATTAGCATTTATAAAACTGGCATCGCCTTTGCTTTACCTTTTCTGCGAGGTGGTCCAGGGAGAGGCAGGATGCCGCACCATCGCAACCCATCTTCCATGACTGCAGAGAGGTAGGTATGAAAATTGGTGTTTTCGTTCCCATTGGCAACAACGGCTGGCTGATCTCCACCCATGCCCCGCAGTATATGCCGACCTTTGAACTGAATAAGGCCATCGTGCAGAAGGCCGAGCACTACCATTTCGACTTCGCGCTCTCCATGATCAAACTGCGCGGCTTCGGCGGGAAAACTGAATTCTGGGATCACAACCTGGAGTCCTTCACCCTGATGGCCGGCCTGGCCGCGGTGACCTCGAAGATCCAGATCTACGCCACCGCCGCCACCCTGACGCTGCCGCCGGCGATTGTCGCCCGGATGGCCTCCACTATCGACTCCATCTCCGGCGGCCGGTTTGGCGTCAATCTGGTGACCGGCTGGCAAAAACCGGAATATGACCAGATGGGCATGTGGCCGGGAGATGACTATTTCGCCAGCCGCTATGACTATCTCACCGAATACGTCCAGGTGCTCCGTGACCTGTGGGGCACCGGGCGCAGCGATTTCAAAGGTGACTACTTCACCATGAACGACTGCCGGGTCAGCCCGCGCCCGTCGCAGCCGATGAAGGTGATCTGCGCCGGGCAGAGCGATGCCGGGATGGCCTTCTCCGCCCAGCATGCGGACTACAACTTTTGCTTTGGCAAAGGGGTCAACACGCCAACGGCCTTTGCCCCGACCGCCGCACGCATGATGCAGGCGGCGGAAAAAACCGGCCGCGACGTGGGGTCCTATGTGCTGTTCATGGTGATCGCCGACGAAACCGACGAGGCGGCGCGCGCCAAATGGGAACATTACAAAGCGGGCGCCGATGAAGAAGCGCTGGCGTGGCTCACCGAGCAGAGTCAGAAAGATACCCGCTCCGGCAGCGATACCAACGTGCGCCAGATGGCCGACCCCACCTCGGCGGTCAACATTAACATGGGCACCCTGGTCGGATCGTATGCCAGCGTCGCCCGTATGCTTGATGAAGTAGCGAGCGTGCCCGGCACCGACGGCGTGCTGCTGACCTTTGATGATTTTCTTGCCGGCATTGACGCCTTTGGCGAACGCATTCAGCCGCTGATGCGCTGCCGGGACCACATTGCTTCTGTTACCCGTGAGGTGGCCTGATGATTACCCTTCCCGCTCGCCCGGAATCCCTGACCTTCGCGCCGCAGCAGAGCGCGCTGATTGTGGTCGATATGCAGAACGCCTACGCCAGCCTGGGCGGTTATCTGGATCTCGCCGGCTTTGACGTCTCCGCTACCCGGCCGGTTATCGACAATATTAATACCGCCGTCGCCGCCGCTCGCGCCGCGGGTATGTTGATTATCTGGTTCCAGAATGGCTGGGATGATCAGTATGTTGAAGCCGGCGGCCCGGGCTCGCCGAACTATCACAAATCCAACGCGCTGAAAACGATGCGTCAGCGTCCGGAGCTGCAGGGCAAGCTGCTGGCGAAAGGCGGCTGGGATTATCAGCTGGTGGACGAGCTGACGCCGCAGGAAGGCGATATCGTGTTGCCGAAACCGCGCTACAGCGGCTTCTTTAACACCCCGCTCGACAGCATTTTGCGCAGCCGCGGCATACGCCACCTGGTGTTCACCGGGATCGCCACCAACGTCTGCGTCGAATCGACGCTGCGCGATGGCTTCTTTCTCGAATACTTCGGCATCGTGCTGGAGGATGCCACCCATCAGGCCGGCCCGGCCTTCGCCCAGCAGGCGGCGCTGTTCAATATTGAAACCTTTTTCGGCTGGGTCAGCGACGTCGAGAGCTTCTGCCACGCGCTGTCCCCCGCCACCCCGCTGGCTTTAGCCAAGGAGAAACGTTATGCCTAAACAGGTGATTATTCCGCCAGGCACCACCGCGCCGATTGCCCCCTTTGTTCCGGGGACGCTCGCCGACGGGGTGGTCTACGTCTCGGGCACCCTGCCGTTTGATAAGCAAAACAATGTGGTGCACATCGGCGACCCAAAGGCGCAAACCCGCCACGTGCTGGAGACCATCAGGAGCGTTATCGAAACGGCGGGCGGGAGTATGGCGGATGTGACTTTCAACAGCATCTTTATCACCGACTGGACAAATTACGCCGCGATTAACGAGGTCTACGCCGAGTTCTTCCCCGGCGATAAACCGGCGCGCTTCTGCATTCAGTGCGGACTGGTGAAGCCCGATGCGCTGGTGGAAATCGCCAGCGTCGCCCATATCGGTACCCCGACATGATGAGGCTCAATATTGCTCCGGCTCCGTGGCCCGGCGCGCCGGTGGTGGTCCTCAGCGCCGGTCTGGGCGGGGGCGGCGGCTACTGGCTGGCGCAGCGCGCGGCGCTGGAGGAACAGTATCAGCTGGTGAGTTATGACCATAACGGGACCGGGGAGAACGCCGGTCCGCTGCCCGCCGACTACAGCCTGGCGACGATGGCCGGGGAGCTGTTCAGCGCTCTGCAAGCGGCGGGGATCGCCCGCTTCGCGCTGGTGGGCCACGCCCTGGGGGCGCTGATTGGCCTGCAGCTGGCGCTCGATCGCCCCGAGGCGGTGAGCGCCCTGGCGCTGGTCAACGGCTGGCTGTCGCTGTCGCCGCATACCCGCCGCTGCTTCCAGGTGCGCGAGCGTCTGCTGCATGCCGGCGGCGCGCAGGCGTGGGTCGAAGCGCAGCCGCTATTTCTCTACCCGGCGGAATGGATGGCCGCGCGCCTGCCGCGCCTCGAAGCGGAAGATGCGCTTGCCATCAGCCATTTTCAGGGCAAAGAGAATCTGCTGAAGCGGCTGCAGGCCCTGAAGCAGGCTGATTTTTCACGCCGTGCGTCGGCCATCGCCTGCCCGACGCTGATTATCAGCGCCGCTGACGACCTGCTGGTCCCCGCCTCCTGCTCCCGCGTGCTGCAGACGGCGATCCCCGGCAGCCAGCTCGTGGAAATGCCGTGGGGCGGCCATGCCTGTAACGTCACCGACGCCGATACCTTTAATACCATTTTACGCGACGGGCTGGCCGCTATGCTGCCGGTCGCCAGGGAGACCCGATGAACGACGCGATAAACCACACGGCCTGCGAGACGCTGTTTACCCAGGCCCGGACCCACAACGGCTGGCTGGATAAGCCAGTGAGCGATGCGCAGCTGCAGGCCGTCTGGGACCTGATGAAAATGGGGCCGACTTCCGCCAACTGTTCGCCAGCGCGCATCGTGTTCGTGCGCAGCGCGGAAGGCAAAGAGAAACTTCGCCCGACGCTCTCCAGCGGCAATCTGCAGAAAACCATGCAGGCGCCGGTGACCGCCATCGTGGCGTGGGATAGCGCCTTCTACGACCGGCTGCCGACCCTGTTTCCCCACGGTGACGCCCGCAGCTGGTTTACCTCCAGCCCGCAGCTGGCGGAAGAGACCGCGTTTCGCAACAGCTCCCTGCAGGCGGCGTATCTGATTTTTGCCTGCCGGGCGCTGGGCCTCGACACCGGGCCAATGTCCGGTTTTGACCGGGAAAAAGTCGACGCGGCATTTTTTGCCGACAACGGCTGGAAAAGCAACCTGCTGGTGAACATCGGCTATGGCGACCCCGGCAAGCTGTACGGCCGCCTGCCGCGCCTGTCCTTTGATGAAGCCTGCCTGCTGGCATAAGGAGTTTACGATGGAGTTAACGGACAAAGCGAGTTTCCGTGACGCCATGGCCCACGTCGGCGCCGCGGTTAACATTATTACCACCGATGGCCCGGCGGGCCGGGCGGGATTCACCGCCAGCGCGGTCTGCAGCGTTACCGACACGCCGCCGACCCTGCTGGTCTGCCTGAACCGCTCGGCTTCGGTGTGGCCGGTGTTCAGCGAACACCACACGCTATGCGTCAATACCCTGGCGGCCGGACAGGAGACCCTGTCGACGCTGTTTGGCGGTAAAACGGCAATGGACGAGCGTTTTGCCGCCGCCGACTGGCAGACCGGCGCCACCGGCTGTCCGCGGCTGGAGGCGGCTCTGGTCAGCTTTGACTGCCGCATCGACCAGCGCGTCAGCGTCGGGACGCACGACATTCTGTTTTGTCACGTCGTGGCCATTACCCGTCACCCGGGGCCCCGGGGACTGATGTGGTTTGACCGCGGCTATCACACGCTTATGCGACCCGCTTGTTAACCTTTAACCCGGGATATCATCATGGCACTCTTCGATTTTCCTCGCTGGAAGCTGACCTCTCCTGCCGCCGAATCCGGCGTTGTCGCCCCCGATGAACGCTTGTCGGCCGGGCAAACGCTGGTGATGGGCGTGCAGCACGCCGTTGCGATGTTCGGCGCGACGGTGCTGATGCCGTTGTTGATGGGGCTCGACCCGAACCTGTCTATTCTGATGTCGGGCGTCGGCACCCTGCTGTTCTTTGTCGTCACCGGCGGACGGGTGCCGAGCTATCTCGGCTCCAGCGCCGCTTTTGTCGGGGTGGTGATCGCCATTACCGGCTTTAACGGCCAGGGGCTGAACCCTCATCTGAGCGTCGCCCTTGGCGGGATCATCGCCTGCGGGCTGGTCTACACCCTGATTGGTCTGGTGGTGATGAAGATCGGCACCCGCTGGATCGAGCGCCTGATGCCGCCGGTGGTGACCGGCGCGGTGGTGATGGCTATCGGCCTGAACCTGGCGCCGATTGCCGTGCGCAGCGTCTCCGCCAGCGCCTTCGACAGCTGGATGGCGGTGTTAACTGTGCTCTGCATCGGCATAGTGGCGGTATTTACCCGCGGGATGCTGCAGCGACTGCTGATCCTGGTCGGCCTGATCGTCGCCTGCGCGCTGTACGCCCTGCTGGCTAACGGCCTGGGCCTTGGCAAACCGCTGGACTTCTCCCCCCTCGCCCAGGCGGCGTGGTTCGGGCTGCCGCACTTTACCACCCCATCCTTTAACGGCCAGGCGATGATGTTGATTGCGCCGGTCGCGGTGATCCTGGTGGCCGAGAACCTCGGGCACCTGAAGGCCGTCGCCGGGATGACCGGGCGCAATATGGACCCGTACATGGGGCGCGCCTTCGTCGGCGACGGGCTGGCGACCATGCTCTCCGGTTCGGTGGGCGGCAGCGGGGTCACCACCTATGCGGAGAACATCGGCGTCATGGCGGTGACCAAGGTCTACTCAACGCTGGTGTTTGTCGCCGCGGCGCTGATTGCCATGCTGTTGGGTTTCTCGCCGAAGTTCGGCGCATTAATCCACACCATTCCCGGGCCGGTAATCGGCGGCGCCTCGATCGTGGTCTTTGGCTTAATTGCCGTCGCCGGGGCGCGGATCTGGGTGCAAAACCGGGTGGATCTGAGTCAAAACAGCAATTTGATCATGGTGTCGGTGACCCTGGTGCTGGGCGCCGGCGATTTCGCGCTGTCGCTGGGCGGCTTTACGCTGGGCGGGATTGGCACGGCCACCTTCGGGGCGATCCTGCTGCACGCGCTGCTTCATCGCGGGACGCGCGAGGCGAAGGAGGCCAGGGTAACGCCGGTGTAAGCCACATTAGCGCGGCGTTGGCGCAGGGAGCGGTGTGGGCCTGGGTGGTGTGATCCTGTAGGCCGGATAAGGCATTTATGCCGCCATCCGGCACCACCACGGGCACGGAACCTGACCGCCCGGCGGCGCTGCGCTGGCACGGGCCTGGAGACTGCCACGGCCTTCCGGGAACGTCTCAGCGATTTTGAGGCCGTCAGCACCGGCAGTTTCAGCAACAATGGTGAATAAATTAACGGCAGGTCGTACGAACGTAGGCCGGGTAAGGCGCAGCCGCCACCCGGCATAAAAGCGACGCCGTGCCTAGAGCCATCGCCCGGCGGCGCTGCGCTTGCGCGGGCCTGGAGACAATCAGAGCCGGACGAGTACCAGCCAGGATAAGCGCCGCTGTCGGGTCAGAAGGAAAATATTATGGCTCGCGGCGATCGGCCAGGTCCGTGAGCGGCTGCGCATCGTCGTTTGTGGAAACCTGCGGCGGCGACTTGCGCTTCCACTTCAGCTCGCTCACCAGCACCCCCGCGAGGATCAAAACGCAGCCGAGCAGGGCCAGCAGCGGCAGACGCTCACCGGCCAGCCGGCCAAAAATACCGGCCCATACCGGTTCACCGGTATAAATAAGGGTGGCCCGCGTCGGCGAGACGCTGCGCTGCGCCCAGTTCATGGTCACCTGAATGATCGCGCTGAAAATCCCCAGCCCCAGTGCGACGCCGAGCAGGGCCGGCGTCAACGACGGCACCGATTCACCCGCCGGCTTCATGGCGGCGAAAGCCACCAGCGACGCGGTCGCCAGCTGCACCACCGTCACCCGGCGGACATCGACTTTTCCGGCCCAGGCGCTGATAAGGATAATCTCCGCCGCGATCGCCACCGCGCTTGCCAGAGTGATCATCTCCCCCACGCCAAGCGCCAGCAGATTATTTTCCGGCCCGGCCAGCAGAATTAAACCAATAAAGGCCAGCACAATCCCCACGCAGGACATCACCCCCGGCATACGTCCCAGGCACAGCCACTGCAGCAGCGGCACCAGCGGTACATACATCGCGGTGATAAAGGCAGATTTACTGCTGGAGATGGTCTGTAGTCCCCAGGTCTGCAGGCCATACCCCAGCGCAATCGCCACGCCAATCGCTACCCCGGCCTTCACCTCCAGCCACGTCAGACCGCGCAGAGTGCGCAGCGAAAGCAGGCCCACCGCCAGCGCGGCGGTCGCGAAACCCAAACCGACAAAAAACAGCGGCCCGCTGAGGCTCACCGCGTACTGTACGGCAAGGAACGTCCCTCCCCAGAACATGGTGATCATGATAAGGAGCGCTTCCTGGCGGCTAACGGAGAATTTTAACGAAGACATAAGACAGCCATGACGATTAACGGGCGACCAGTGTGCAATCCGCCCGGCGGGAGCGCAACCACCGACAGATAAAAAAACCGCCGGCAGATGCCGGCGGCGAGGGCGATGCGGTTGGGTCGGGGAGATTAACACCGCATCAAAGAGAACAGTGCGAGTCGCGCGTTAACTTTCACGACTACCATGACTGTTTTTACCCCCTTTTTTGCCAGCCTCTGAGGCGCGCTGAGGGTCATTTTTAAAATTCCCCCCGCTATGCTGGCCACCTTTACGTCCTGCTTCTGATGCTCTTTCACGGTCTTCAGCAAAGTTGCCGGAACCGCCACGATGGTTTGCCATTACTGACCTCCATTAGGTTAGACATCATAGTGCATTACGCGGGAGCGGCGACGCCGCTGTCCTGCCGCGTATCTATAAGGTTAGTGAATGACTGCGGCTGACGGCGGCGAATGTAATATCCAGAAACAAAGCCGGGCGAAAAAAGCTTCCTCGCGCCGCGAACAGCTCCTAACCGACTCTGCTGGCGAAGAAAAAATAGTCAGCAAAAATGTATCCTGATGCTACATCCTCGCCGCAGCGGCCAAAATAGCAGGCGCAACGCTTCCTCCTTCACTTCCTTTCAGGCCGCGCGGTGCAAGGAAAAGTAAATAACGCTTTGTCATTTTGTTATAAATCAAATAAATGCCCGTTGGATTTGCACTCTCCGGCGGAGGCTTTATCTTTAAAGGTACCAGCTATTTTGCTGGCTTATAATGCAACCGAGGAGTGATGGAAATGGCTAAAATTCTGGTGCTTTATTATTCCATGTATGGACACATTGAAACCATGGCTCATGCCGTCGCCGATGGGGCGAACCGGGTGGACGGCGTTGAGGTGGTTGTGAAGCGCGTGCCGGAAACCATGCAGGCTGAAGCATTCGCCAAAGCAGGCGGGAAAACGCAAAACGCGCCCGTCGCCACGCCGCAGGAGCTGGCAGAGTATGACGCCATCATCTTTGGTACCCCGACGCGCTTCGGCAACATGTCCGGTCAGATGCGTACTTTCCTCGATCAAACCGGCGGTCTGTGGGCGTCCGGCGCTCTGTATGGCAAAATCGCCAGCGTATTTAGCTCAACCGGTACCGGCGGCGGCCAGGAACAAACCATTACCTCGACCTGGACGACGCTGGCCCACCACGGCATGATCATCGTCCCGATCGGCTATGGCGCCCAGGAGCTATTCGATATCTCCCAGGTACGCGGCGGTACCCCTTATGGCGCAACCACCATCGCCGGCGGCGACGGCTCGCGGCAGCCGAGCGAGGAAGAGTTAGCCATCGCCCGCTATCAGGGTGAACATGTCGCCAAACTGGCCGTTAAACTGCACGGCTAATCTTCTGCAGGAGGAGCACTATGCCAACTCAAGAAGCAAAAGCACATCGCGTCGGCGAATGGGCAAGTTTACGTAACACCTCACCGGAAATTGCCGAGGCGATTTTCGAAGTCGCCCACTACGATGAGAAACTGGCGGAGCAAATCTGGGAGGAAGGCAGCGACGAAGTGCTGGCGCTGGCCTTTGCCAAAACCGATAAAGACAGCCTGTTCTGGGGCGAACAGACGATTGAGCGTAAAAACGTCTAGGAGGTTTATCCCCACCTGGGCTCACCCTAACCTGCTAAAAAAACCCGGAGTGCTCCGGGTTTTTTTCGTTATTTCGCCGCCTCGTTGATCACCTTTTTAAAGGTCTCCAGCGGGCAGAATCCCTGGTCATCAACCGGACAGCCGTTAAGCGCCAGAGTGACCCGCTGCGGCGGGGCCTGCAGGGTTAACGCGTCGGCGTTACGCAGTTGCTCGGTACTTTGATAGACATACTCAATCTTCATCAGATCGCGATTGCCGGCGCTGTCATGCCAGCGCTGAAACAGCAGTTTGCCGCCGATAGGAGTGCGCTCATACTGGCCGGGAAGTTGATAGGGCTTAAAGTCCAGGGCGGTGAGCAGCGAAGCGATATTCGAGTCGTGTCCCACCAGCAGCGTGACTTTCGCCTTGCTGGCTCCCTCGCCCACCAGCGCGTTATCGATATATTTAACCAGCGGTTTGGCGACGTTTTGCGCCACCGCCACCGAGGTAAACAGACTATCCTGATAGCCATTTTTCAGCTTCGACAGCACTTGCCACTGCTTATCGCTGGCGATCTCCCCCCACGCCACCTGATCTTTCGGGAAGCCTTCATAATATTGCAGGGTGAAGGCGTCTACCAGCGAGTTGCCCACCTTCAACGGTCCGGACACTCCCGGCTCCTGCTGATAACCGGCGCTAAAGGTATCTTTACCCTCGCTCAGGGAACAGACCTTCTTCTCTTTGCAGGAGGGCGAGTTGCGATAATCGATCATCGTCTCCAGCAGCTTGTAGCTCTCGGTCAACTGCATTCCCTGGCGCTCTTTTTCCATCGCCAGCAGCGCTTTCTCGCGAAACGCCGGGGAGTCGTCGGTAATAACCGGGTTGAAGGTCGGGTCCATGGTGCCCATCTGAGGCTGGTGATGCACCGGGATGCCGCAGCCCGGGAACGCGCCGGTGATAAAGAACTGCGCGGTGGCGACGGTGCGCTGCAGGCTGTTAGCGTAGGCATAAACCGCGTTTTCCGGCGGGCACTCGCCGCTGGTCACCAGCTTCTGCTGCGCCAGCCATTCGCGCATATAGTGGCCCATATACACCTCCAGCACACCGCCTTTGGCGGTCAGCTGGCCGCCCGGCACATCCCACTGCGGCCAGGCCTTGGCGGTGGACTGCTCCAGCACGCTGCCGTTATTGGCCAACGGCGCACGCAGGTTGTGACGACTCATGATCAGCACCTGCTGCAGCTGATACCCCTCCGGGGCGGCCGTGTCCTGCGCCTGAGCGCCAGCGGATAACATCACCGCGCCGGCAACGGCGGCGGCAAGTAGACGTTTTTTCATCCCTTCATCCTTAGTCATTTATTATCATCGCGTTAATTGTGCCGGATTTATGACATTTTTCCTGGTAATCGCTCGCAAACTTAGACCGTAGCCGAAAATTTCCCCTGCCAGGCAAAGAGTTTTATAATGAAACAATTAACCTGGAGGCTTTCGTGAAACGTACCCGTCTGGAAAACAGCTGTTGCCCTATCGCCCGCTCCCTCGACGTTATCGGCGACTGGTGGTCGCTGCTGATCGTCCGCGATGCTCTGCGCGGGGTGCGCCGTTTTAGCGAATTCCAGAAAAACCTCGGTATCGCCAAAAACATGCTCGCCGGGCGGCTGAAAATGCTGGTGGATGAAGGCATCCTGCGCCTGCAGCCGGCCTCCGACGGCAGCGCCTGGCAGGAGTATGTCCTGACCGATAAGGGCCGTGCCCTGCAAACGGTGCTGGTCGCCCTCTCCCAGTGGGCAGACGACTATCTGTTCGATCCTGACGAACCGGCGACCCGGCTCATTGACCGCCAGCAGCGCCAGCCCCTGCGTAAGCTGGTCCTGCAGGCGGCAGATGGCCGTGAGCTGGCCCCGGCGGACATCACCATCGCTATCCCGCTGAACGACTAAACGCTGCCCGCGACAGGCAAAAATGAAAAAGTCCTGGCAAAATGGTTGCATTATTAAACCTAATATCTCATGCTGAATTTGGTTTAATAATGCAACCTTTTACGAGGCATTTCTCATGACCCAACCATCGCACACAGCTTTTATCACCGGCGCGTCCTCAGGTATCGGCGCGATCTATGCCGAACGACTCGCCGCCCGCGGCTACAACCTGATCCTCGCCGCCCGTCGTGAAGACCGTCTGCAGGCGCTCGCCGACCAGCTGCAGGCGCGCTACGCCATCCAGGCAAGCATCCTCAAAGCCGATCTTAGCGAAGAGCACGGGATTGCCGCCGTAGAGCAGCGTCTGCAGCAGGATCCCGCCATCGACCTGTTCATTAACAACGCCGGCACCGCGAAATTGGCGGGTTTTCTCGCCAGTACGCCACGCGAGCACCAGGCGATTCATACGCTCAACACCACCGCGCTGCTGCGTCTGAGCTATGCCGCGCTGGCCGCTTTCACCCCACGACGCCGGGGGACGCTGATCAATATTGCCTCTATCCTCGCGCTGCATACGCTGCCGGGCAGCGCAGTCTACAGCGCCAGCAAAGCCTGGGTGTTGAGCTTCACCCGCGGCCTGCAGGAGGAGTTTGCCGACAGCGGCGTGCGTATTCAGGCGGTATTGCCGGCGGCGACCGCTACCGATCTGTGGCCGACCTCCGGCGTGGCGCTGGACGCTCTGCCCAGCGGCACGGTAATGACCACCGAGGATCTGGTTGACGCCGCTCTCAGGGGGCTGGAGATGGGGGAACAGGTCACCTTACCACCGGTTCATGACCTGGGACTGTGGGAGACTTTTGAGCAGTCCAGAGTGGCGCTGTTTACCAGCGCGCGAACCGGACAGCCTGCGCCGCGGTATCGATAAGCGGCACCGTGCGGCAGGCGCTACTCCGGTAGCGGAACCGCCGTCAGGGTACAGATCGCCTCGTGCTCGCCGCCGCGGCGATCGGTAATCACCACCTTATCGCCCGCCTTTTTGCCTTCACACGGCTTGAGGACCTGCTCCACGATCCGCTCGCGGCTCGCCTGACGTTCACTTTCAGCCTGACTGGCGAAGGCAGACAGCGCCAACGCTACGCCCAGCAGGCTGAGGGTTTTCTTATACATGACTGACTCTCAGATCGTTCTTATTCGCGGTCAGCGTAACTCGCTGTAGGCCGCACTTCTGTAAAATCACTTAACGGAGTGTTACGCCATTTCAGGTGAAACCCAGGCGGTCACATCCCTGCGGGAAATATTTTATCACAACCCCGCCGCCGGATATTCTCGCGATGAGGCGTCATCTTTCAGACATATCCCGATGTTATCTTCACACAGAGCCCTGTATCTTTTTCCCTTTCCAAACAGAATATTAGGTTGGTCTATGTCGGGTCTTATTCTCTTTATCGTCGCGGTGGCGCTGCTGGGCGTCGCCATCTACAGCCTGGTGTCGTACCTCAAAGAGCGGCGCGCCAGTCAGTTACCTGTCCATAAAAAGAAGAAATAATACCTTCCGTTCCCCACCGTTTTCTGCTGATTTCTTTACCGTCCTGTACTGTCCCTTACCGAAGCCAAAACGAAGGCAGGCCTGCGGGCCTGCCTTCGTTCAGTTTATGCCTCAGAACCTATGACTCCCAGGCCTGCTCCGCTTTAGCGGCATCAAACTGCGGCGGCGGTTTGCGGAAGCGTCGGGTCAGATAAGTCAGGTACAGCAGACCAAGCGCCGCCCACACCAGGCCGAGCGTCAGGGAGGTGGCCTCGAGATTGATCCACAATACCCCGACCGTCAACGCCCCGACCATCGGCAGCAGCAGATAATGCAGTCGATCCTTCCAGGTTTTGTTGTACCCCTTGCGCCGCCAGAAGTGGTTGAACACCGACAGGTTAACGAAGGTGAAGGCCACCAGCGCGCCGAAATTAATCAACGCGGTGGCGGTCACCAGGTCGAAGAACAGCGCCGACAGCGCAACGATGCCCACCATAATCACGTTCAGCGCCGGGGTACGCCATTTCGGATGCACATAGCCAAAAATGCGCTCCGGGAAGACGTTGTCGCGGCCCATCACGTACAGCAGACGGGAGACGCTGGCATGGGAGGCCAGGCCGGACGCCAGGGTGTTAACAAAGGTGGTGCACAGGAAAATCGACTGGAACAGCTTGCCGCCCACGTACAGCGCAATCTCCGGCAGCGCGGCATCGGGGTCTTTAAAGCGATGAATATCCGGGAAGAACAGCTGCATAAAGAACGACGCGACGATAAAGATAATGCCGCCGTACATCGCGGTGAGAAAAATTGCCTTCGGGATCACTCGCGCGGCGTCAGGGGTCTCTTCCGACAGGGTGGTCACCGCGTCGAAGCCGAGAAACGAGAAGCAGACAATGGTCGCGCCGGTAATAATCGGGATCAGATGCGCATTCTGGCTGATAAACGGCTGCAGCGACCAGACGGTACCCACCCCCTCGCCTTTATGCAGCCCCTGCACCACCAGAATGACAAACACCACCATGATCGAAATCTGCACCAGCACGAACAGGGTATTGAAGTTGGCCACCAGGTTAACGCTTTTCAGGTTCGCGGCGGTCAGAATAGCGACAAAGGTCACTACCCACACCCACGGCGGCACTTCGGGGAACAAGGCCGAGAGATAGATCTTCGCCAGCAGGACGTTGATCATCGGCAGAAACAGATAATCCAGCAGCGACGACCAGCCAACCATAAAGCCGACGTGCGGACTGATGGATTTTTGCGCGTAGGTATAGGCGGAACCGGCTTCCGGAAACTGACGCACCAGTTTGCCGTAGCTGATGGCGGTGAACAGCACGCCAGCCAGCGCCAGCAGATAAGACGCCGGAACGTGGCCATTGCTGATGCCGGAGACGATGCCGAAGGTATCAAACACCGTCATTGGCGTCAGATAGGCCAGCCCCATCATCACCACTTGCCAGAGTTTGAGGGATTTACGCAGACGCGGTCTGCCCGCCTGAGCGGCGTTATGCGCCGGAGGATTAATAGCCATCGCCCATCCCCCCCTTGCTGTTAACAGTTTGCGGGCCCAACGTCCGCGTGACAAACCTGCTTAGCAAAGGGGTAAGGCGTAGATAAAAGGGTAAGACGGACCGGTAAGCGGTAGCTGGCTGGCATCCAATGCGGCCTGAGCGGCCTCCCTCTCCCTGCGGATATTTGAACATCTGCATCATCTCATTTCCTCGTCACACACTGTGTCGTTAACTGAAGCCCCGTTGCCGCCTGCGCTCCTTAACGCGACATCCGGGAAATGGCTGGGCTCCCAGCAAAAACGTCGGCCAGGCTCCGCTCAGGCCGTATGATGCTACTGATTACCAAACTTATGGGCCCCTCGCGGGGCGACCATCAGGCGTTTTTCAACATCCACTCAATTTCGGTTTCTGTGATAAGACGCTCAAACTGCAGTAATTCATCATGCTTACAGGCATGGAAAACATGGCAGAAACGCTCGCCGAGGCGCCCACGCAAGTGATCGTTCTGCATAAACTCCCACAGCGCATCGCTCTGGCGGATCGGGAACGGCAGGCCCTCTTGTTCCAGACCGTTACCTTCCACCTCTTCCTGTAAAGGCAGCTGGGGGTTATCCAGCCCGTGCAGAATGCCGGCAAAAATCGCCGCCATCACCAGATACGGGTTGGCGTCCGCCCCCGCGACGCGATACTCCACGCGGTGGTTCTGCCGCTCGCCGCAAGGAATACGCAGCGCGACGGTGCGGTTGTTATGCCCCCACGAAGCCTGCGTCGGGACGTACATCCCCGGCTGGAAGCGGCGATACGAGTTCACGTTCGGCGCCAGCAGCGCCATCGAGGCCGGCATCAGATCGATCATCCCGGCCAGCGCGCGTTTGAGCAGCGCAGAGTCTTCCCCATCGCCGTCCACCAGCACGTTTTCCCCTTTATTGTTCAGCATGCTGATGTGGATATGCATCCCACTGCCGGCATGCTCTTCATAAGGCTTCGCCATAAAAGTGGCGTGCATCTTATGCTTCTCCGCCATCAAACGCACGAGACGTTTTAACGCCAGCGCATCATCGCAGGCGTCCAGCACGTTATCGGTATGGTGAAGGTTGATTTCAAACTGGCCCGGCGAGGCTTCCGCCACCGCGCCATCGGCGGGGATCAGCTGCAGTTTGGCCAGCTCGTCGATGTCGTTGAGCACGTCGGCGAAGTGGTTAAGGTTATCGACCGAATAGACCTGGCTTTGGGTGTTGCGATCGTCGGTGCCCGGCGCACACGGCGGCTGCAGGTAGCCTTCGGCATCGCGTTTGCGGTCCAGTAAATAGAACTCCAGCTCTACCGCTACCACGGGGAACAGCCCGCGCTGGCGCAACTGCTGCCAGAGGCGGTTGAGTACGTTCCGCGGCTCAACGTCAAAGGGAGCGCCATCTTCATCAACCATGGTTAGCTGTACCTGGGCTATCGATTGTGGGTCAGCCGCCGAAGGGGTTAAGGTGCCGGGTACCGGGATGCAGCTGCGATCCGGCTCGCCCATCTCCTGGCCCAGACCGGCCTCTTCCACCACATTGCCGAGAATATCCATCGCAAACACCGAGGCCGGGAAATAACAGCCTTTCTCCAGTTTGCTCAGGCCGGCAACCGGGATGCGCTTGCCGCGGAAGCAGCCGTTCAGGTCAGTGAGGAGGACATCGACATACTGGGTATCAGGGTAGGTTTCGAGGTAGCGCTTCACTTCTTTCGCGAACGCGCTAACCCGTCTCTCTTCCGTTTGCTGAACAAAATTCTCAACTTCTACGATATTGGTTTCCATGATTCACCGCCGTTGGTTGGGTTTCGGTCCTGCACTCAGACCGTTAAATATAATGTCCACCCCATCGACTGTGTATGCAAATAAATTGTTTGTCAAATGTTAAATTAAGTTTGCAAAGGGCTATTTCCACTGCTAGATTGAGAAAATATTGAACGATATGGCCGTTAAACCCGCTATAGCGGTCATAATTTAGTCCACTTTGTGAGGGCGATCATGGAAAATATAATGTACAAGCCAGTTATTGGCGTCGTGATGTGTAGAAACAGGCTTAAGGGTCACCAGACCCAGACCTTGCAAGAAAAGTACCTGAATGCAATTGTTAACGCCGGCGGACTGCCGATTGCCCTGCCGCATGCGCTGGCGGAGCCGGAGCTACTGAACGCGGTCGTTGATAAACTGGACGGGATCTACCTGCCAGGCAGCCCCAGCAATGTGCAGCCGCACCTTTATGGTGAAAACGGCGATGAGCCTGACGCCGACCCCGGGCGTGATCTTCTGAGCATGGCGCTGATTAACGCCGCGCTCGAAAGGCGCATCCCCATTTTCGCCATCTGTCGTGGACTGCAGGAACTGGTTGTCGCCACCGGCGGGACTCTGTATCGTCGTCTGTTCGAGCAGCCTGAGCTCCTTGAACATCGCGAAGATCCTGAACTGCCCGTCGAGCAGCAGTATGCGCCGTCCCATCAGGTTGAGGTTCAGGAAGGAGGATTGCTGTCGCAATTGATACCGGGCTGCAACACGTTTTGGGTAAACTCGCTACATGGGCAAGGGGCAAAAACCCTCAGTCCGCAGCTGCGCGTGGAGGCGCGAGCGCCGGATGGACTGGTGGAAGCGGTCAGCGTGAACGATCATCCTTTCGCGCTGGGCGTACAGTGGCATCCAGAATGGAACAGTAGCGAATACGCCCTGTCGCGTATGTTGTTTGATGGTTTTATCACCGCCTGTCAGGGCCATCATGCTGAAAAGCGGCGGCGCTGACCACTACCGTTAAGGAAATGCAAATATGAGCGATGACGGACTGGCGCCAGGGAAACGTCTGTCAGAGATCCGCCAACAGCTGGGTCTCTCACAGCGTCGTGCCGCCGAACTGTCTGGGTTAACACATAGTGCCATCAGCACCATAGAGCAGGATAAAGTCAGTCCTGCCATCAGTACGCTGCAAAAGCTGCTGAAAGTCTATGGGCTGTCGCTCTCGGAATTCTTTTCTGAACCCGAAAAGCCGGACGAACCCCAGGTGGTCATTAATCAGGATGACCTGATTGAGATGGGAAGTCAGGGCGTTTCCATGAAGCTGGTTCATAACGGAAATCCGAACCGTACGCTGGCGATGATTTTTGAAACTTACCAGCCTGGAACCACGACCGGGGAGAGGATTAAGCATCAGGGTGAGGAGATAGGCACCATACTGGAAGGTGAGATCGTGCTGACCATTAACGGTCAGTCGTACCACCTGGTGGCTGGACAGAGCTATGCCATTAATACCGGCATTCCGCACAGCTTCAGCAACACCTCGGCAGGCATCTGCCGCATCATCAGTGCCCACACCCCCACCACATTCTGATTATTTCGCCTGAACGAGGTTCAGGCTTACTTCAGGCCTGTCGCGACGGAAAATCTATTTTCGTCGCGGCGAAGAACTCGTAGTAATAACGTCTGCGCCGTACGGAATATTATTTCCTGTTGGCCCTGAAATAATTAACGCCAGTGAATGGCGACTCGCTCCTGAATAATTCGGGTTGCAAACAACCTGTCAAAACTCAGGAGAATAAAACGGTATTCAACTCCGGGGATACGCTATGCCCTGCGCCCGGCGCAGTGCCCCCGTGCAGCCTGAAAACGCCGCACTGATTATTTTGCCGATAATGTTTTTAAGGAGTCATGATGAATTTTCAGCACCTGGCTTACTGGCAGGAAAAAGCGAAAAACCTAGCCATTGAAACACACTTATTTATTAACGGCGAATATTGCGCCGCGGCCGATAATACCACCTTTGAGACTATCGACCCTGCCGCGCAGCAGACATTAGCCCAGGTCGCCCGCGGTAAAAAAGCCGACGTCGAACGGGCGGTGAAAGCCGCGCGCCAGGCTTTTGATAACGGCGACTGGTCGCAGGCCTCCCCCGCACAGCGTAAAGCGATCCTCACTCGCTTTGCTGATCTGATGGAGGCCCATCGTGAAGAGCTGGCGCTGCTGGAAACGCTGGATACCGGCAAACCGATTCGCCACAGCCTGCGCGACGATATTCCCGGCGCCGCCCGCGCCATTCGCTGGTATGCCGAAGCGCTGGATAAAGTCTATGGCGAAGTGGCCCCCACCGGCAGCAACGAGCTGGCGATGATCGTTCGCGAACCAATTGGCGTGATCGCCGCGGTGGTGCCGTGGAACTTCCCGCTGCTGCTGGCCTGCTGGAAACTCGGCCCGGCGCTGGCGGCGGGCAATAGCGTAATCCTCAAACCCTCGGAAAAATCGCCGCTTACCGCCCTGCGTCTGGCCGGGCTGGCGAAAGAGGCCGGCCTGCCGGACGGCGTGTTGAACGTGGTCAGCGGCTTTGGCCACGAGGCCGGGCAGGCGCTGGCTCTGCATCCTGATGTTGAAGTCATCACCTTCACCGGCTCCACCCGCACCGGCAAGCAGCTGCTGAAAGACGCCGGCGACAGCAATATGAAGCGCGTGTGGCTGGAAGCGGGCGGCAAGAGCGCCAACATTGTCTTCGCCGACTGCCCGGATCTGCAACAAGCGGTTAGCGCCACCGCCGGCGGCATCTTCTACAACCAGGGACAGGTGTGCATCGCCGGGACCCGTCTGCTGCTCGAGGAGAGCATCGCTGACGAGTTCCTGGCGCGGCTGAAAGCTGAGGCGCAACACTGGCAGCCGGGCAACCCGCTCGATCCGGACACCACCATGGGCATGCTGATTGACAATACCCATGCCGACAACGTGCATAGCTTTATTCGCGGCGGCGAAAGTAAAAACACGCTGTTCCTCGACGGACGGAAAAACCCGTGGCCTGCCGCCGTTGGCCCGACCATTTTCGTTGACGTCGACCCGGCATCAACCCTCAGCCGGGAAGAGATCTTCGGCCCGGTGCTGGTGGTGACCCGCTTCAAAAGCGAAGAAGAGGCGCTAAAGCTCGCCAATGACAGCGACTACGGCTTGGGCGCCGCGGTGTGGACCCGCGATCTCTCCCGCGCCCACCGCATGAGCCGCCGCCTGAAGGCCGGCTCGGTCTTCGTCAACAACTATAACGATGGTGATATGACCGTTCCGTTCGGCGGCTACAAGCAGAGCGGCAACGGGCGCGATAAATCGCTGCATGCACTGGAAAAATTCACCGAACTGAAAACCATCTGGATTGCCCTGGAGTCTTGATCATGACTGAACATACCACTAGCTACTATGCCGCCAGCGCCAACAAGTATGAACCGTTCCCGACGCTGGAGGGATCCATCAACTGTGACGTCTGCGTCGTCGGCGGCGGCTACACCGGCCTCTCGTCTGCCCTGCATCTGGCCGAAATGGGCTACGACGTGGTGGTGCTGGAAGGGGCGCGCATCGGCTTCGGCGCCAGCGGCCGCAACGGCGGTCAGCTGGTCAACTCCTATAGCCGCGATATCGACGTCATTGAAAAGAACTACGGCCCGGATGCGGCAAAAATGCTCGGCAGCATGATGTTCGAAGGCGGCGATATCATCCGCGAACGCATCCAGCGGTATCAGATCCAGTGCGATTACCGCCCGGGCGGCCTGTTCGTGGCGATGAACCATAAACAGCTGGAAACCCTGGAAGAGCAGAAAGCCAACTGGGAGCGCTACGGCAACACCCAGCTGGAGCTGCTGGACAGAGAGGCCATTCGTCGCGAAGTGGACAGCGACCGCTACGTCGGCGCCCTGCTCGACCACAGCGGCGGCCATATTCACCCGCTGAACCTTGCCATCGGCGAAGCGGATGCCATTCGCCTGAACGGCGGCCGGGTGTATGAGCAGTCGCCGGTCACCCGCATCCAGCACACCAGCCCGGCGGTGGTCAGCACCGCGCGCGGCCAGGTCACCGCGCGCTACGTGATCGTCGCCGGCAACGCCTATCTCGGCGATAAACTGGAGCCGGAGCTGGCGAAACGCAGCATGCCGTGCGGCACCCAGGTGGTCACTACCGCTCCGCTGTCGGAAGAGGTCGCCCGCTCGCTGATCCCGAAAAACTACTGTGTGGAAGACTGTAACTACCTGCTGGACTACTACCGTCTGACCGGCGACAACCGTCTGCTGTACGGCGGCGGCGTGGTCTACGGCGCGCGCGATCCGGACGACGTGGAGCGGCTGATTATGCCGAAACTGCTGAAAACCTTCCCGCAGCTGCAGGGGGTGAAGATTGACTACCGCTGGACGGGCAACTTCCTGCTAACCCTGTCGCGGATGCCGCAGTTCGGGCGTCTCGATAACAATATTTACTACATGCAGGGCTACAGCGGCCACGGCGTGACCTGTACCCACCTTGCCGGACGCTTGATTTCAGAGCTGCTGCGCGGCGACGCCGAGCGTTTCGACGCCTTCGCCAAACTGCCGCACTACCCGTTCCCGGGCGGCCGCAGCCTGCGCATTCCTTTTACCGCCATGGGCGCCGCCTACTACAGCCTGCGCGACCGCCTTGGGGTTTAATCGCCTCTGCCGACGGCGCTGGCCGTCGGCTCATGCTGCGGATAGTGCAGCTGAAAGTAGTGGCGCAGAAACTCCACGGTGGTGCGGATTTTGGCCGACGTCGCCAGCCGGGAGACGTAAACCGCCCAGACGTTGGCCGGCTGCCAGTAGTCCGGCAGCACCTGCACCAGATGTCCGCTGGCGATATTCTCCCGGACGTCCCACCACGAACGGAGCGCAATCCCCTGCCCGTCCAGACACCACTGATGCACAATTTCACCATGGTTGGAGGAGAGCGGCCCGGTTACCTTGATGGCGTGCTGGCCCTCTTTGCTATGCAATTGCCAGACGCCGAACGGATGATCGCGCTCTTTAATCACCAGGCAGGGTAACGCGGCCAGATCGCTCAGCTGTTTCGGCGGCGCATGGCGGGCAAGGAACTGCGGCGAGGCGCAGAGTACGCGGTGATTGGCCGCCAGCTGGCGGGCAATCAGATTCGGTGCGATATCGTCGCCGACGCGAATATCGAGATCCACCCCTTCATTGACTAAATCCACCAGCCGGTCCTGGACATCGAAACGCAGCTCCAGCTGCGGGTACTGGAGAGCCAGCGCCGACAGCGCCGGGGCGACAACCCGACGGCCAAAGCCGAAGCTACTGATAATACGCAGCGTTCCCTGCGGCACCTGGCGCACGTCGGAAAGCTCATCCATCATCTCATCGACATCCTGCAAAATGCGCTGCGCCCATTCATAGATCCGCTCCCCCTCTTCGGTAATGGTGACCCGACGGGTGGTCCGGTGCAGCAACATCACATTCAGGGTTTGCTCCAGCAGCGAAACCCGCTTGCTGACGAACGCCGGCGATACGCCAAGCTCCTCGGCGGCGGCGGCGAACCCGGCCCGGCGAGCGACCAGCATAAAGACGCGTAAATCATTTAGCAGCGGCAGATTATTCATGATCTGTGTTTTATGTTTCACCAGTTAGCGTGATTAATTATGAACCAGTCAATTATAGGATAGGCAGGTGGTCAAACATCATCGTTAAAAAGTGAGAACCGGAATGAAAAAAACCTGTCGTATTGCCGCCATCCCGGGTGACGGAATTGGCAAAGAAGTTCTGCCTGAAGGGATTCGCGTGCTGCAAGCCGCCGCACAGCGTTGGGATCTGTCGCTGAGCTTCGAGCAGATGGAGTGGGCAAGCTGCGAATATTACGCCCATCATGGCAAGATGATGCCGGACGACTGGCGCGAGCAGCTGCAGGGCTTCGATGCTATCTACTTCGGCGCCGTCGGCTGGCCGGATACCGTTCCCGACCACATTTCGCTGTGGGGGTCGCTGCTGAAGTTCCGCCGCGAGTTCGATCAATACGTCAACCTGCGCCCGGTGCGCCTGTTCCCCGGCGTCCCCTGCCCGCTGGCGGGTAAAAAGGCCGGCGATATTGATTTTTACGTGGTGCGTGAAAATACCGAAGGCGAATATTCCGCCCTCGGCGGCCGCGCCAATGAAGGCACCGAGCATGAAGTGGTAATTCAGGAGTCGGTCTTTACCCGCCGCGGCGTGGACCGGATCCTGCGCTACGCCTTCGAACTGGCGAAAAGCCGCCCACGCAAAACGCTGACCTCCGCAACCAAATCCAACGGTCTGGCGATCAGCATGCCCTATTGGGATGAGCGGGTGGAAGAGATGGCCAAAAACTATCCCGAAATTCGCTGGGACAAGCAGCATATCGATATCCTGTGTGCCCGTTTCGTGCTGCAGCCGGAGCGTTTCGACGTGGTAGTGGGTTCTAACCTGTTCGGCGATATTCTCTCCGATCTCGGCCCGGCCTGTACCGGCACTATCGGCATTGCGCCGTCGGCCAATCTCAATCCGGAGCGCAATTTCCCGTCGCTGTTCGAACCGGTTCACGGGTCGGCGCCGGATATTTACGGTAAAAATATCGCCAACCCGATCGCCACCGTTTGGGCCGGGGCGATGATGCTCGATTTCCTCGGCAACGGCGATGAGCGCTACCACGCCGCTCACGATGGCATTCTGGCGGCGATTGAGCAGACGATCGCCTGCGGACCGAAAACTCCGGACATGAAAGGCAGTGCCTCAACGCAGCAGGTTAGCGAGGCTATCTGCAAGGCCATTTTGGCGTAATTACTCCGCCGCTCCCCGGTGGCGCTGCGCTTACCGGGGCTACAATCGCGCGATAATGTAGTGTGTAGGCCGGGTAAGGCACAGCCGCCACCCGGCAAAAAAAACGGCACAGCAAGTAGCCCGGGTAAGGCGCAGCCGCTACCCGGGAAAACCCGCGCGCCTGGTCCGCCAACTCCCCTCTCTTTTCGCTATGCAGAATCCCCCACGATTGACAAGTGAACCGCATCACAGCGGTGAACTTTATTAATTCCTGAAAGGACAGAACCTGCGCCAATTCACCTTTTATTATTTCCGTTTCGTGTTTTATTGCTTCACGAAACGGCCAATTGTTTAATTCATGTAACGAAGAAATAATCCAATTGTTAATAGCATCTTGCTACGAACCCTGACCCTACAGCGTGATAACAACGACAGGCTAAAGCCACCGACGGGCAATCATGCCCAGGAGATCACTCATGTTGAGCAACGTAAAGAAAAAAGATGTGCCGCTGATTGCCATCAGCCTGGCGGCCATTGTTTTCATCGCCGCTACATTAAGTCTCTTCCCCCAGCAAACCGCGCAGGCGGCTGATTCGATTTTTAACGGCGTGACCCGCCTGCTGGGTTCCACGGTACAGGTACTGGTGCTGCTGGCGCTGGGACTGGTGTTGTATCTGGCCACCAGCAAATACGGCAATATCCGGCTCGGCGAAGGTAAAGTCGAATACAGTACCCTTTCATGGCTGTTTATGTTTATCTGCGCCGGTCTCGGCTCCTCCACGCTGTACTGGGGCGTTGCCGAATGGGCTTATTACTACCAGACCCCGGGCCTGAACATTGCCCCGCAATCGCCGAAAGCGCTGGAATACAGCATCCCTTACTCTTTCTTCCACTGGGGCGTAAGCGCCTGGGCAACCTATACCCTCGCCTCGCTGATCATGGCCTATCACTTCCACGTGCGGAAAAATAAAGGCCTCAGCCTCTCCGGGATCGTTTCGGCGATCACCGGCGTTAATCCGCAAGGTTTCTGGGGCCGTCTGGTCGATCTGATGTTCCTGATCGCTACCGTCGGCGCGTTAACCATTTCGCTGGTAGTCACCGCCGCCACCTTCACCCGCGGCCTGTCAGCGCTGACCGGACTGCCGGATAACTTCACCGTGCAGGCATTTGTGATCCTGCTCTCCGGCGGTATTTTCTGCATGAGTTCGTGGATTGGCATCAACAACGGCCTGCAGCGCCTGAGCAAAATGGTCGGCTGGGGGGCGTTTCTGCTGCCGTTGGTGGTATTACTGGTTGGCCCGACCGAATTCATCACCAATAACGTCATTAACGCCGTCGGCCTGACGACCCAAAACTTCCTGCAGATGAGCCTGTTTACCGACCCGCTCGGCGACGGCGCCTTTACCCGCAACTGGACCGTCTTCTACTGGCTGTGGTGGATCTCCTACACCCCAGGCGTGGCGATGTTCGTCACCCGCGTCTCCCGCGGGCGCAAAATCAAAGAGGTGATCTGGGGACTGCTCCTCGGTAGCACCGCCGGCTGCTGGTTTTTCTTCGGGGTGATGGAAAGCTACGCCATGCACCAGTTCGTTAACGGCGTGATTAACGTACCACAGGTGATGCAGACTCTCGGCGGCGAAACCGCCGTCCAGCAGGTCCTGATGTCGCTGCCGGCAGGTAAGCTGTTCCTCGCCGCCTATCTGTTCGTGATGATTGTATTCCTCGCCTCGCACATGGATGCGGTGGCCTACACCATGGCGGCGACCAGTACCCGCAACCTGCGCGAAGGCGAGGATCCGGATCGCGGCATGCGCCTGTTCTGGTGCGTGGTGATCACCCTCATCCCGCTGTCGATTCTGTTTACCGGCGCTTCGCTTGAGACCATGAAAACTACCGTGGTGCTGACCGCCCTACCGTTCCTGGCCATTTTACTGATTAAAACCGGCGGCTTCGTGCGCTGGTTAAAACAGGACTACGCCCACGTTCCGGTCCATCAGATAGAAACCCATACCCCCGAGCCCATTATTAAAGCCGAGACGCTGCCGGTTGGCGCGGTACTCAAAGGCGACGGCCAGTCGCTGTAAAACCTCTTACTGACAATAATCACAAGGAGACCCTACATGAGCAATTTGAGCCCTGACTTCACCCTGCCGATTAACTTTTGCGCTAATCCGCAGGATGCCTGGACCATTCCGGCCCGTTTTTATACCGACAGCCAGGCGTTTGAGCACGAGAAAGAGCGCATCTTCGCCAATAGCTGGATTTGCGTCGCCCACGGCAGCGAGGTCGCCCGGCCGAACGATTACATTACCCGGGAGATCATCGGCGAAAATATCGTTATCGTCCGCGGCCGCGACAACATTCTGCGCGCCTTCTATAACGTCTGCCCGCACCGCGGCCACCAGCTACTG
This sequence comes from Klebsiella sp. 64, assembly GCF_018223915.1. Taxonomy (NCBI): domain Bacteria; kingdom Pseudomonadati; phylum Pseudomonadota; class Gammaproteobacteria; order Enterobacterales; family Enterobacteriaceae; genus Klebsiella; species Klebsiella sp. 64. The sequence goes on along the minus strand of NZ_JAGRQZ010000013.1, from coordinate 115,822 downwards.
AGCGGCGAAGGCAAAGCCAAAAACGTGATTACCTGCCCCTATCACGCCTGGGCCTTCAAGCTGGACGGCAATCTCGCCCACGCCCGCAACTGCGAAAACGTGGCGAATTTCGATAGCGAAAAGGCAACGCTGGTGCCGGTTCGCCTGGAAGAGTATGCCGGCTTTGTGTTTATCAATATGAATCCGGAAGCGGAGAGTGTGGAAACGCAGCTACCGGGGCTGCAGGACAAAGTGCTGGAAGCCTGTCCGGACGTGCATGATCTGAAACTGGCGGCGCGCTTTACCACCCTCACCCCGGCGAACTGGAAAAATATCGTCGATAACTATCTGGAATGTTACCACTGCGGTCCGGCGCACCCGGGCTTCTCGGATTCCGTCCAGGTTGACCGCTACTGGCACACCATGCACGGCAAATGGACGCTGCAGTATGGCTTCGCCAAACCGTCCGAGCAGTCGTTTAAATTCGAAGAGGGTACCGACGCCGCGTTTCACGGTTTCTGGCTGTGGCCGTGCACCATGTTCAACGTCACGCCGATCAAGGGCATGATGACCGTTATCTATGAATTCCCGGTGGATGAAGAGACCACTCTGCAGAATTACGACATCTATTTCACCAACGAAGAGCTGACTGACGATCAGAAAGCGCTGATTGAGTGGTATCGCGACGTGTTCCGCCCGGAAGATTTACGCCTGGTGGAAAGCGTACAGAAGGGGCTGAAGTCCCGCGGCTATCGCGGCCAGGGGCGCATTATGGCGGATAACAGCGGCAGCGGTATCTCCGAGCACGGGATCGCGCATTTCCACAATCTGGTCGCCCAGGTGTTCCAGCCGTAATCGTTGAAGGAGCTTGCTATGTCTGTGTTTCACTCAGATCTGTTTCGCCAGCAGGCGCTGATTGCCGGAAGCTGGCGCGACGCCGCCGACGGCACGACGCTTGCCGTCAGCAATCCTTCCACCGGCGCGACGCTCGGCCAGATCCCCAATATGGGGCGTGCGGAAGCGCAACAGGCAGTGGATGCCGCCGCGGCCGCGCTGCCGGGCTGGCGCGCGTTCACCGCCGCCCAGCGCGCCGCGCTATTGAAAAACTGGCACCGCCTGATCCTCGAAAACAAGACCGCGCTGGCGCAGATCATGACCGCCGAGCAGGGCAAGCCGCTGGCGGAAGCGGAAGGCGAAATCGCCTATGCCGCCTCGTTTATCGAGTAGTTTGCCGAACAAGGGAAACGCGCCAACGGCGAGATAATCCCCTCCCCCGGCGCCGATAAACGCCTGATGGTGATCCGCCAGGGGGTAGGCGTCTGCGCGGCGATCACCCCGTGGAACTTCCCGGCGGCGATGATCACCCGGAAGGCCGGCCCGGCGCTGGCCGCGGGTTGTACGATGGTGATTAAGCCGGCTAACGAAACGCCGTTTACCGCGCTGGCGATGGCGGAGCTGGCGAATCAGGCCGGGATCCCGCAGGGCGTCATTAACGTCGTTACCGGCCAGTCGCGAGAGATTGGCGCGGTGTTCACCGGCGATGAGCGGGTGCGTAAGCTCTCCTTTACCGGTTCGACCGAAGTTGGCCGCGTGCTGATGCGCCAGTGCGCGGAATCCATCAAAAAGCTCTCCTTAGAGCTCGGCGGTAACGCGCCGTTTATCGTCTTTGACGACGCCGATATCGATAAAGCGGTCGAGGGCGCGCTGATCGCCAAGTTCCGCAACGCCGGGCAAACCTGCGTCTGCGTCAACCGCTTCTATATTCATCGCGCCGTCTACGACCAATTCTGCGATAAGTTCGTCGCTCGCGTCGCCGCCCTGAAAGTGGGCGATGGCAGCGAGTCCGATGTACAGATTGGCCCGCTGATCAACGCCGACGCCGGGCGCAAAGTGCAGTCCCTGCTCGACGACGCCCTGAGCCGCGGCGCCACGCTGTTAACCGGCGGTAAAGCGCATCCGCTGGGCGGTAATTTCTTCACCCCTACGGTGATCGGCGACGTACAGCCGGGGTCACTGCTGCTGCAGGAAGAGATTTTCGGCCCGGTGGCGGCGCTGGTGAAATTTGACGATGAGCAGCAGGTCATCGAGCAGGCGAATAACACCATCTACGGCCTCGCCTCCTATTTTTACAGCAACGATGCCGCCCGTATCTGGCGCGTCTCCGAGCAGCTGGAATACGGCATGGTCGGCATCAATACCGGACTGATTTCCAACGAAGTCGCACCGTTTGGCGGGGTAAAGCAGTCCGGTCTTGGCCGCGAAGGGTCGGAACACGGAATCGAAGATTACCTGGAGATGAAGTATCTCTGCCAGGGGTTGTAAATGTGCTCTCCCGGCGATGGCGCTAGCCACGCCGGGATTTTTTGATGGAGTTCAGCGATGTCTGATTATCAAATGTTTGAGGCGGTCGTTCGCGATGTTGAACAGATCACCCCTCTTGTGAAGCGTTTTACGCTGGTGTCGCCGACCGGCGCCCCGCTGCCGGCATTCAGCGGCGGCAGCCATATTATCGTCCAGATGCAGGATGGCGAGCAGCGCTACAGTAACGCCTATTCGCTAATGAGCTCGCCGCTGGATACCACCAGCTGGCAGATTGCGGTGCGTCTTGAGTCGCCTTCCAAAGGCGGCTCGCGTTTTATGCACCAGCGGGTGCGCCCGGGCGATACCCTGACGGTGTCCACGCCCAACAATCTGTTCGCCATCGAACCACAGGCGCGAAAACATCTGCTGATCGCCGGCGGCATCGGCATTACGCCATTCTTATCGCATATTCCGGAACTGGAACAGCGGCAGGCCGACTGGCAGCTGCATTACTGTTTTCACGACGCCGACAGTAATGCTTTCGTCGATACGCTTCGCGCTGCGCCATGGCGCGATCGGGTCAATGTTCATGTATCAGCGCTCGGCAGCCGTCTCGACCTACCGCGCCTGTTCGCCGACCTCGAGCCAGGAACCCACGTGTATACCTGCGGCCCAGCGGCGCTTAACGAGGCGGTGAAAGCCGCCGCCGAACGCCATCAGGTGCCCGCCAGCCAGTTGCACTTTGAGCAGTTTATCCTTGAGGATAAAAGCGGAGAGGCATTTACCCTGGTGCTGGCGCGTTCCGGACGCGAATTTACCGTGCCGCAGGATATGACCATTTTGCAGGTGATCGAGAATAACAAAGCGGCAAAGGTCGAATGCCTGTGCCGAGAAGGGGTGTGCGGCACCTGCGAAACGATGATTCTGGAGGGGGAAGCCGACCACCGCGATCAGTATTACAGCGAGGAAGAGAAAGCCAGCCAGCAGAGTATGCTGATCTGCTGCTCACGCGCTAAAGGCGGCCGGTTAGTGCTGGATTTGTAAAGCGCACACCGGCAAAACGGCGGTGAGATGGACTGACCCCGCGGAATTGTTCCAACGTACTACCACTCCATGGCGACGAGGTCAGTGGCGCGGATACTATCGGCTTCATCCTCCGCCTGATTAGCTTTCTGTGCGGCACCGGCGATAGCCGGCGCCGCCTGCTCAGGGATTAGCCGCTAAATACCCGCGCCTTGCCGCTGACCGTCAGTCGCACCATCGCGCCGGGCTGCCACGCGGCCTGGCTGACGGTGCGATCGCCAAGAAACAACGCCGTCTCTTCATCCACCGGCTGCGAGTGATTGCCTTTTCCCTGGCGCTGATAGTATTTCTTGCTGGCGTGTTCGTCATTAACTGGCAACCGGGTCCTGACACTTAGCCCTGAGTCTTTGCCTGATGACCCTCTGTTACTGCTCCCGGCCAGAATGATGGTCAATAAGCGGCCGGTGCTGATCTATCAGACGCGCTTAGCGCCGATCAGGGTGATTGTCACGATCAGCGACATCCATCTGCGCGATGCGCTATATAGCGATACCGATGACAACGGGCTGGCACTCTGGGTGCAGAACCAAATGATTGCCAGATATGGCGATGTTAAGCCGCTGGCTGCGGACCCACACCAGGAGGTATTTACCTCGCCCGCTGGCAAAACAGCACGACGCCAGCGCGCTCGCCCGCGGAATTTATTCCGTTGGCCGAACGTACCGGCTTAATTATTCCCCTAACCCGCAGCCTGATGGCGCAGGTCAACGCGCAGATGAGACCACTCTTTAGTAAACTACCGGATGGGTTTCATATTGGCCTGAATATCAGCGTGTCACATATTAACGCGCCGACGTTTATCGATGACTGCCTGCACTATCAGCGCGGCTTTGAGGGTAAAGCGGTGAAGCTGATGCTGGAGATCACGGAGCAGGAGCCGCTGTTGCTCAACGGGGCGGTTGTGGACAAGCTCAATACGTTACACTCCCGCGGGTTTTCCATCGCGCTGGACAACTTTGGCACCGGCTATTCCGGGCTTTCCTGTCTCCACGAGCTGGTTTTCGACTATATCAAAATCGATCAGAGTTTTGTCGGCCGGGTAACCGGGGAGGCGCCGACAAGCAAGCTGCTGGACTGCGTGATAGAGATGGCGCGGACGCTGTCACTGCGCATCATTGCCGAGGGCGTCGAAACCGAGGCCCAACGGGATTATCTTAATCGCCAGAATATTCATCTGCTGCAGGGCTACTATTTCTGGAAGCCGATGCCCTACGTCGCGCTGGTCATGCTCCTGCTGAGCAAACCGAAGGCGCGGATTGTCGAAGAATAAGCGGGCGTTGTGAAAAGTCCTGCCATGCGACGGGCTATGTATCCGTCAGCGCTGTGGGAATGAAAACGTCGTCGGTCGCTGTCCGGGTCATGCACGACCGACCGGACAAAGCAAGAAGGGGTTACCTTTCGGTAACCCCTTCTTTTATATGGCGGAAGCGCAGAGATTCGAACTCTGGAACCCTTTCGGGTCGCCGGTTTTCAAGACCGGTGCCTTCAACCGCTCGGCCACACTTCCGGTGTGAGGCGCACTATAAACACCTCGACGGATGCTGTAAAGCATCATTTTGATCAACTGCCTTAAAAACAAACAATTTTGTGTTATTCGTCTGAATTTCAGGCAGTTTGCACAGAAAATCAACGCCCATCGCCGCTGGCGGATGGGTGTTTTTTAATGTACATGTCTTTGGTGTAGTAATACCCCAGCTTATCCGGCGTGAAGCCCCCTACCCAAGGTTTCACCAGATGGGTACGTACATAGTGATAGACCGGAATGGCGGGAACATCCTGCGCCAGCAGATCTTCCGCCTGCTGATAGTATTTGCCCCGGGTCGCCACGTCGGAGGCTTTCGCCGCGTTGCGCAGCGCCGCGTCGTAAGCCGGGTTGCTGTACTGACTGGTGTTCTCGCTATCCCCGGTACGGAAAGTATTGAGGAAGGTGGCGGCATCGTCGTAGTCGGCAATCCACGCGTAGCGGACGGCGTCGAAGTTATGCGTATGCATGGTATCCAGCATTGTCTTCCACTCCTGGTTCTGTAGCTTCGCCTCGACGCCGAGGTTTTTCTTCCACATAGAGCTGGCGGCAATGGCGATACGCTGGTGCGACTCAGAGGTGTTATAGAGCAGGGTAAAGACCAGCGGATGGCTTTCATCATACCCCGCCTGCGCCAGCAGTTTTTTCGCCTCGGCAATCCGTTTCTCACGCGGCCAGCTGGCGTAGTCCGGGTTATGCAGCGTCACGCCGCCGATATCCGGCTGACCGATCAGCCAGGCCGGGCGCTGGCCCTGGCCAAGCACTTTTCCGGCAATGATATCTTTATCAAGCGCCATATTCAGCGCGCGACGCACACGGGCGTCGTTAAACGGCGGCCGGGTAGTATTGAATTCGTAGTAATAGGTCGCCAGCTGCGGCGAAACGTCCAGCTGGTCGCCCATGGTTTTCTGCAACTGCGCAAACTGATTGATCGGCACCGTATAGACAATATCAATCTCCCCTGCTTTGTAGCGGTTGACATCAGCGGCCTCCGAAGAGATTGGCAGGTAAGTCACTTTATTAATAACGGTATGCGCATTATCCCAGTACTTTGCATTACGTTCAGCCACCAGCCGCTCATTCACCACCCATTGGGACAGCTTATACGGGCCGCTGGTGACGATATGCTCTGGTCGGGTCCATTTATCGGCATACCGCTCCACCAGCACTTTGTCGATCGGTACCAGCGAAGGGTGCGCCAGCATCGCCAGGAAGGCGGCATTCGGCTGGGTCAGAGTGACCTGCAGCGTGGTGTCGTTCAGCGCTTTCACCCCCAACGTCTCGGGTCCCTTTTGCCCGAGGGCAATCTCGCGGGCGTTGGCGATATGCATATTGCCAGGGTAGCTCGCGTAGGGGGAGGCTGTTGCCGGCGAGACCAGCCGTTGCCAGCTCCAGACGATATCCTGCGCTGTAATGGCCGTGCCGTCAGACCAGGTCAGACCGGGGCGTAAATGAAAGGTCCATAACAGGTTGTCTTTGTTTTCCCAGCGTTCCGCCAGTCGCGGCTGGATCGCCCCCGCTGGCGACACGTTAACCAGCCCTTCAAAGAGATCGCTAATGATATTGAATTCAACATCGCTCTCGACTTTATGCGGATCGAGTGACGCCGGTTCACTGCCGTTATTTCTGACCAGCTCCTGCTTTTCCGCCAGCTGGGTGCCCGGCGGCACCTGCGCCGCCAGCGCCCCGCCGCTCATAGCCAGCATACTGACAGCCAGGAGTGTTCGGGTGATGTGATTTTTTTTGTGTAATGTCATTTCCCTTTGCCTTTGACGTACGGGGTAATCCCCCTCTTCCACACTTAGTCGCAGAACCGCAATAAGGCAATATTTTTCAGTGACCTATAAGATTTCGATCGGCTCAGCGACGCGAAAAGCGAAAATATATCGCTTTTCCCTATCTATATAGAATTTTATGCCAGGCAAAAGCGGTAAAAACTAAGTAAAGATGGGTAAAAGCATTAGGGCTTCACGCTTGTTTTTCTTATTCTTTATCCCTAATTACATCTGTCATAAGAGAGTGACTCATGGATCGCATAATTACATCATCGCGTGACCGTTCCTCGCTGCTCAGCACGCACAAGGTTCTGCGTAACACCTACTTCCTGCTCAGCCTGACGCTGGCGTTTTCCACTATCACCGCCACCGCCAGCACAGTGCTGATGCTCCCTTCGCCGGGTCTCATTTTGACCCTCGTGGGGATGTACGGTCTGATGTTCCTGACCTACAAAACGGCGAATAAACCCACCGGGATTATTTCCGCCTTCGCCTTCACCGGGTTCCTCGGCTATATCCTTGGGCCGATGCTGAACGCGTATCTTTCTGCCGGCATGGGCGATTTAATCGGCCTGGCGCTGGGCGGCACGGCGCTGGTCTTCTTCTGCTGCTCGGCCTATGTGCTGACGACGCGTAAAGACATGTCATTCCTTGGCGGGATGCTGATGGCCGGCGTGGTGGTCGTCCTGATTGGTATGGTCGCTAACCTGTTCCTGCAGCTGCCGGCGCTGCACCTGGCGATTAGCGCGGTGTTCATCCTGATCTCTTCGGGTGCCATCCTGTTCGAGACCAGCAACATTATCCGCGGCGGTGAAACCAACTATATCCGCGCGACGGTCAGTCTGTATGTCTCGCTGTACAACATCTTTGTCAGCCTGCTGAGCATCCTGGGCTTCGCCAGCCGGGACTAACCGCTCCCCTGCTTAACAGAGGCCTCGCTTATGCGGGGCCTTTTTTTTTGCTACACTGCGGCCAGTTTCAGGCGGTATGTGAAAAATCATGTTTATTTTTGAAGGCAACGAAATTGAAACGGATAGCGAAGGCTATCTGAAAGATACCACCCAGTGGAGCGAGGCGATGGCGGAAGTCATTGCCGCGCAGGAGGGGATAACGCTCGCCGTTGAACACTGGGAAGTAGTGCGCTTTGTGCGCGAGTTTTACCTTGAATTTAACACCTCCCCGGCGATCCGTATGCTGGTCAAGGCGATGGCCAACAAGTTTGGCGAAGAGAAAGGCAACAGCCGCTATCTCTATCGCCTGTTTCCGAAAGGACCCGCCAAACAGGCGACTAAAATCGCCGGCTTGCCGAAGCCGGTGAAGTGCATCTAATAGAGGATCGCGAATTTGTCCCAGCTGCGGGTGGGTTGATGGGGCTCGGTTAACACTCGGTCAACCCGCGCGCTGCGCGGCCCCCCGGCTTTCAGCCAGGCGATGAGTTTTTCCACCTGCTCCGCCTCGCCGCAGGCAAGCACTTCCACCCCGCCGTCATCCAGATTACGGGCATAACCGGTCACCCCCAGCTGCAGCGCTTCCCGCTGCGTGGAATAGCGAAATCCCACGCCCTGAACCGAACCGTAAACCCATGCCATTGTGCAGATACTGGCCATAATCATCTCCTTTTCGCTCACGCTATACGCTGAGGATAGCAAATTCGCTCAGCGTACATGCTTCGGCAGTAAACCATAATGCTGACGGAAGCGCGCGGTAAAGCGCGATCCCGACTGATATCCGCTGTTCTGCGCAATTTCGCCTATTGGCCGCGAGGTGGTCTGCAGCTGCCCCAGGGCGTGGGCCATCCGCACCTCCTCGACGATCTGGCGAAAACTCTGCGATTCCTGCTGCAGCCGACGGCGCAGCGTGGACTCGCCGAGAAAGAGCATTTTCGCCACCCGCGACACGCTCCATGCCTGCGCCGGCGACAGCATAATCAGCTGCCGCACCTGCGCCGACAGATCCTGCTGCCGCTCGACGAGCAGCGGGCCCGCATAGCCAGCCTCATGCAGGGCCAGCAGCAGCCCCATGGTCTGGTGCTGCTGCAGCGCGACGGACAATCCCTCCCGCACCGCCTGCAGAACGCTTTGCCACATAAACGCCAGCTCTGTCGTCACCGGTGCGCAGAGCGAGGTCAGGCGCCCTGGCGGTGGTTCGCTGAGATAACGAGTCTTAAACCTCGTCAGCAGCTCGGGCGTCAGCGATAGCAGATCGGAGCAAAATAGGCCATTCTCCGGCTGGTTAATCACCTCCAGTTCCACGTCAGCTGGCAAAACAATCAGCTGTTGCGGAGTCGCCAGCACCCGGCTCTCCCCTTGCACAATCACTTTGCTGCCGCGTTTCACCCGACAGAGCGCCGGGGAGAACAGCCGCACGCGATGCAGTCTGCATAGCCGTCGGGTGGTGATCTCCGCCGCGGTTAAGGCGTTATGCTGAAAGTGGATACTCTCCATCAGACCGACCTTTTATTTTAACGCCCGGCCATCGCCGTCAACTGTGCGCTGGCGAGAGCATGGCTGTGTAACAGATAGCCGACCAGCGCCCCGCTGGCCCCGGCATCCACCGGCAGCGTGGGGACATCCAGCGCCCATACCGTAAAGCGATAGCGGTGCGGTTTATCTCCCGCCGGCGGACAGGCGCCGCCGAAGCCGGCATAGCCAAAATCGTTGCGGCCCTGGACCGCTCCGCCCGGCAGTGTAGCGCTGTTTTTATCTCCCGCGCCAGCGGGCAGCGAAAAGACGCTGCTGGCGATATTGACCACCGTCCAGTGCCACCAGCCGCTGCCGGTAGGCGCATCGGGATCCCGGACGGTGACCGCGAAGCTGCGCGTGCCCGCCGGGGCGTTTTTCCATGTCAGCTGCGGAGAGACATTGCCTCCGGTACAGCCGAAACCGGCAAACCAGTGCTGCTGGGCCAGCGGCTGCCCGTCACGCATATCATTGCTGCTTACGCTAAACGGCGCGGCCATCGCGCCGCTGCTCACAGCCGCTAACATCGCCACAGCCATGCGGATACCTGTTTTCATCGTCTGCTCCTCGTTGGGGTGAGAAAACAGGGTATGAGAGTCCGCACCAGTTGAATGTGCCGAAGCGCCTGCATTTTGTGCCGAAACGCTCACCTGTGCCTGCCGGGCGAAAGATGCTTGCGTGCGCCAGGTGTGCTAATCTACGCGCCATTTTTCGGTGCCGACATTCCCGTTGCTTAAAGGTAGCCCCATGACAGATTCCCTATTCCCCCGCTTAGTGTTAGCCAAAGGACGCGAGAAATCCCTGCTGCGTCGCCATCCGTGGATATTCTCCGGCGGCGTCGCCCGCATGGAAGGTAAAGCCCGCAGCGGTGAAACCATCGATATCGTTGACCATCAGGGAAAATGGCTGGCCCGCGGCGCTTACTCGCCGTCGTCGCAGATCCGCGCCCGCGTGTGGACCTTCGACCGCAATGAAGCCATCGATAGCGCCTTCTTTGAACGCCGTCTGCAGCAGGCGCAAACCTGGCGTGCCTGGCTGGCCGAGCGCGATGGCCTCGACAGCTACCGCCTGATCGCCGGCGAGTCCGATGGCCTGCCGGGCGTCACTATCGACCGCTTTGGCAACTTTTTCGTGCTGCAGCTGCTCAGCGCAGGCGCCGAATACCAGCGCGCCGCCATCATCAGCGCCCTGCAGAACCTGTTCCCGGACTGCGCCATTTACGATCGCAGCGATGTCGCCGTGCGTAAAAAAGAGGGACTGGAGCTGGCCCAGGGGCCGGTGGTGGGCGAACTGCCCCCGGCGCTGCTGCCGATCACCGAGCACGGCATGAAGCTGTTGGTCGATATCCAGGGCGGGCACAAGACCGGCTACTACCTCGACCAGCGCGACAGCCGCCTGGCCACCCGCCGCTATGTCGCGGATAAACGGGTGCTGAACTGCTTCTCCTACACCGGCGGCTTTGCGGTGTCGGCGCTGATGGGCGGCTGCCGCCAGGTCACCAGCGTGGATACCTCGCAGGAGGCGCTCGACGTTGCCCGCCAGAACGTGGAGATCAACGGACTGGATCTGTCCAAAGCGGAGTTTGTGCGCGACGACGTGTTCAAACTGCTGCGTAAATACCGCGATCAGGGAGAGAAATTCGACGTGATCGTGATGGATCCGCCGAAGTTCGTGGAAAATAAAAGCCAGCTGATGGGCGCCTGCCGCGGCTATAAAGATATCAATATGCTGGCGATCCAGTTGCTGAACCCCGGCGGCGTGCTGCTGACATTCTCCTGCTCCGGGCTGATGACCACCGATTTATTTCAGAAAATCATCGCCGATGCCGCAATTGATGCCGGGCGTGATGTACAATTTATAGAACAGTTCCGTCAGGCTGCCGACCACCCGGTGATCGCAACCTACCCGGAAGGGCTGTATCTGAAGGGGTTTGCCTGTCGCGTCATGTAACTTGAAAAACGAAACATGAGCCTCATATAGGGAGTATTCATGTTTCCCAGGAGGTGCCTATGATAGCCAGCAAATTCGGTATCGGCCAACAGGTCCGCCATACGCTCTTGGGCTACCTGGGCGTCATCGTCGATGTCGATCCCGAGTATTCGCTCGCGGAGCCGGAAGAGGATGAAATTGCCGCCAATGACGAATTGCGCGCGGCGCCCTGGTACCATGTGGTGATGGAAGATGATGATGGCCAGCCGATCCACACCTATCTGGCAGAAGCGCAGCTGAGCAGCGAAACCCGCGACGAACACCCGGAACAGCCGTCCCTTGACGAACTGGCCAAAACGATTCGTCAGCAGCTGCAGGCTCCGCGCCTTCGCAACTAAAATAAAACCCCGCTAACGCGGGGTTTTATTTTATTTCGCCAACCCTAGTCGCGGTAGTTCAATGGCCGGGCAGCGATCCATCACTACGCTCAATCCGGCTTCCCTGGCCAGCACCGCAGCCTGCTCATTGATCACCCCCAGCTGCAGCCATAGCGTTTTCGCGCCGATGGCTATCGCTTCCTGCGCTACGCCCCACGCCGCTTCTGAATTACGGAAGACATCAACCATGTCGACCTTTTCCGGAACGTCGGCGAGCGTCGCATACCCCTGTTGTCCCAGCAGCGTCTTGCCCGCCACCTTCGGCGAAACCGGGATAACGTGATACCCCTGATCCAGCAGATACTTCATGACCCGGTAGCTCGGACGGTCAGGCTTGTCGCTGGCTCCGACCAGCGCAATCGTCCGTGTCGAGGTCAGGATGCCAGCAATATCATTCTCTTTCATGGTTTCCTCCTGCTATTTCACTTAAGTGTATGCTAATCCGCAGCAGGGGGCCATCCAGCCTAACCCACAGATTCAGCAAAATTTTCATCCCCGATGCTTGCAGCGACAGCCACATTCAGTAATCTGTTTGCAGGTCAAAATGTGGAATGAAAATATGGAACTGACAACACGTACCCTGCCTGCGCAAAAACATATCGCGCTGGTGGCTCACGATCACTGCAAAGATATGCTGATGAAATGGGTTGCTCGCCATCAGGCGCTGCTGGCGCAACATATTTTGTATGCTACCGGCACTACCGGTAATCTCGTCTCCCGGGCTACCGGCCTGGAGGTTAATGCCATGCTGAGCGGTCCGATGGGCGGCGACCAGCAGGTGGGTGCCCTCATTTCAGAAGGCAAAATCGACGTGCTGATCTTCTTCTGGGATCCGCTGAACGCCGTTCCCCACGACCCGGATGTCAAAGCGTTGCTGCGCCTGGCCACCGTCTGGAACATACCGGTCGCCACTAACGTCTCCACCGCTGACTTTATTATCCAGTCGCCGCACTTCGGTCAACCGCTCGATATTCTGATCCCGGATTATCCACGCTATCTTGCCGAGCGCCTGAAATAATCGAGCCGCGATTACGGCTTCCTGGCCACGGGCACATCCAGCGCCTGCAGGATCTCGACAAACGGCGAAGGTTGCGCCTTGTTAAATAACAGCCATACCCGGTGACGAGCGCGGGTGAGCGCCACGTACAACAGTCTACGCTCCTCCGCATCCGGAAAATCTTCCGGCTGTGGCAGGAGCGCCTGCTCCATAATCGACTCGCGCGCCGGGGCCGGAAACGCATCCTCCCCATCCTGTAGTCCCAACACAATGACAAAGTCAGCCTGCTGACCTTTGCTGGCATGAATCGTCATAAAATCAAGCTGCAGGTGCGGCCAGCGCGTCGCCGCTTTGTTGAGCGCCTCAGGCTTCAGATGGTGATAACGGGCAAGCAGCAGGATGCGCTGCTCGGGCTTAACGTAACCGCTCAGCTTATCCAGAAGATCGTCCAGCTTGTCGTCGGCTAACAGCGTGACGGCCTTTTTATCACCTGCCATAAGGCTGTTCAGCGGTTTGCTTAACTGATGCGGATTTTGCTGGATAAAGCCATTGGCTATTTCGCCGATACGCCCGTTAAAGCGATAGGTGGTATCCAGCGCACAGCAATCCCCTTCGCCAAAGTAGTGGTTGAATGCGGTGGTCAGAGAAAGCTGCGCCCCGCTGAACCGGTAGATCGCCTGCCAGTCATCCCCGACGGCAAAGAGCGTGGTTTGGCTATTCTGCCGGCGTAACGCGGCCAACAGCGAGGCTCGCTGCGGCGAAATATCTTGAAATTCATCCACCAGAATGTGTTTCCATGGGCTGACGAAGCGGCCTTTATCGAGAATATTGACCGCCTGATGGATCAGGCCGGAAAAATCGACCGCATTCTCGGCCTTGAGCGCCGCCTTCCAGTCTTTCATCAGAGGCGACATCAGCTTCACCCGTTTACTGAACAGGTCGCGTACCGCTTCCGGCGCCCCGGCAATCATCTCCGCCTGGGAGCCGCCGTGCATGCGCATCAGGCTCACCCAGCGGTCAAGCCGGCTGGCCATCCGCCGCTGCACCTTTTTGTCCTGCCAGAAGTCCCCCTCCGGCAGTTGCCAGCCCATCTCTTCTTCCAGCCACAGGCGCCAACCTTTCGCCTGCGCTTTTTTCTCCTGGCACTGCTTTTGCCAGCTTTTCAGCAGCAATGCGTGGCGGGCCGCAGTATCGCTTTCCAGCTTACTGATAGTGGGCACTTTTTTGCTGCCCTGCTGAATAATATGCAACGCCAGCGAATGGAAAGTACGCGCGGTAATATCATCTGATGCCAGACGCTCGCGGATCCGCTCATCCATTTCCTGCGCCGCCTGGCGGCCGAATGCCAGCAGCAAAATTTGATCTGCCGCGGCTTCTCCCCGCGCCAGCAGCCAGCCCGCTCGCGCCACCAGCACCGAGGTTTTACCGCTGCCCGCTCCCGCCAGCACCAGCAGGGAGCGCTCGCCGTTCACTACCGCACGCGCTTGTGACGCATTGAGCGGGGACGACTCAACGCTATCAAAAAATTCGCGATATTGCTCCAGCATCGCCTCGGTAAAGGCCTGGTTATGGGCCAGACGCGTCGCTTCAATATCGCCTAACCAGCGCTGACACTCCCGCCACAGCTCCCGGCAGTTATCAAAGGCATCAAGCCGACTGGTGGGCATCGGCAAACCAGTCAACGCATGGCGTATATTATCCTGAACATCTGCCACCTGCTGACGGGTTAGCCACTTGCCTTCTGCGCGAGTGTGCTCGATCGTCGCCAGCTGCTGCTTCAGCACGCCGGCGGCGATATCGCTCATCTCCGTGCTCCACTGCTGCCAGAGCGTATGTAAATGATGATAAAAGCGCTGCGTTTCGCTCCACTCGGTACCGTGCAAACGCACGACTTTCCCGTCCGGTAGCACAAACTCCAGTTCGCCCCAGACCAGACCGCGCTTACAATGCACTGACAATAACTGATTGAAAGGGATAAGATACTCATGACGATCGCCGGAAACTTTTACCCCGGCGTTCAGTAGCTGCACCCGATCATAAGGGTGCTGAGCCATGCGTTTGCCCAATGTTGTCGCTTTAAGTTCCATATAATGTCGATTTTCAATCAGGGTGGATTGTTTTTCAGTTTAACCGCCCCGGACCAGGTGCTCCAGCGCAAAAAAACGTTACAATCATCAGGTCTTATTATCCACCGGGCAAAACCGAGGCTTTATGCGTACCATTCTGAATATTTTGAACTTTATCCTTGGCGGTTTCGCCACCACTCTAGGCTGGCTACTCGCCACCCTGGTCAGCATCATTCTGATTGTCACGCTGCCGCTGACTCGTTCCTGCTGGGAAATCACTCGCCTTTCGTTATTTCCCTACGGTAACGAGGCGATTCATGTTGACGAGCTCGAGCCGGGGCGCAAAAACGGTCTACTGAACGCCGGCGGTACCGTTCTGAACATTCTGTGGTTCATTTTTTTCGGCTGGTGGCTCTGCCTGATGCACATTTTCAGCGGTATAGCTCAGTGCCTGACTATCATAGGCATCCCGGTGGGGATCGCGAATTTCAAAATCGCCGCCATCGCCCTCTGGCCGGTGGGTCGCCGGGTCGTTTCTGTGGAAACCGCGCGTGCTGCGCGTGAAGCCAATGCGCGTCGTCGCTTTCAGTAACCGAACGGAACACGGACATGATTAGCCCCCTGCTACGCCGCTACACCTGGAACAGCGCCTGGCTTTATAACGTACGAATTTTTATCGCGCTCTGCGGCACAACGCTGTTTCCCTGGTGGATCGGCGAAGTCAAACTGACCATCCCCCTCACCCTCGGCGTCGTGGCTGCGGCTCTGACCGACCTTGACGACCGTCTGGCCGGCCGTCTGCGTAATCTTGCCATTACTCTGGTTTGCTTTTTTATCGCCTCCGCCTCCGTGGAGCTGCTGTTTCCGTGGCCGCCGCTGTTTGCCCTTGGTTTGACCGTGTCTACCATCGGCTTTATTTTGCTTGGCGGCCTCGGTCAGCGCTATGCGACCATTGCCTTCGGCGCCCTGCTTATCGCCATCTACACCATGCTCGGCGTCACGCTGTACGATCATTGGTATCTGCAGCCGTTGTTCCTGCTGGCGGGGGCAGTGTGGTACAACCTGCTGACGCTGTCCGGGCACCTGATCTTTCCGATTCGTCCATTGCAGGACAACCTGGCGCGTAGCTTTGAGCAGCTGGCCCGCTATCTTGAGCTCAAATCCCGGCTGTTTGATCCTGACCTTGAGGATGAGAGCCAGGCGCCGCTGTACGATCTGGCGCTCGCTAATGGCCAGCTGGTAGCTACGCTTAACCAAACCAAGGTCTCGCTGCTAACCCGACTGCGAGGCGATCGGGGTCAGCGCGGCACCCGCCGCACCCTGCAGTACTACTTTGTGGCCCAGGATATTCATGAACGCGCCAGCTCATCGCATATTCAGTATCAAACCCTACGCGATCAATTTCGCTATAGCGATGTGATGTTCCGTTTCCAGCGTATGCTTTCGATGCAGGCGCAGGCCTGCCAGAAGCTGGCGCGGGCGATTCTGTTACGCGAACCCTATCAGCATGATGCCCATTTTGAACGGGCGTTCATGCATCTCGATGCGGCACTTGAGCGCGTGCGCGCCGGCGGCGCATCCGACGAGCAGTTCAACGCCCTCGGGTATTTACTGAATAACCTGCGCGCTATCGATGCTCAGCTGGCCACCATTGAATCGGTGCAAACCACCGCGCCTGCCGGGAGTAATACCGAGACGCTGCTGGCCGACGACAGACTCGGCGGTCTGAGCGATATCTGGCTGCGCCTGCAGCGCAATATGTCGCCTGAGTCGGCCCTTTTCCGCCACGCAGTACGTATGTCGTTGGTGCTCTGCGCCGGCTATGCCTTTATCCAGTTTACCGGGCTCCAGCATGGCTACTGGATCCTGCTAACCAGCCTGTTCGTCTGTCAGCCGAACTATAACGCCACCCGCCATCGCCTGGCGCTAAGGATTATCGGCACGCTGGTTGGGGTGGCGATCGGCCTGCCGGTCCTGCTGCTGGTTCCCTCTGTTGAAGGGCAACTGCTGTTGATTGTCCTGACCGGCGTGCTGTTTTTTGCCTTCCGTAACGTGCAGTACGCCCATGCCACGATGTTTATTACGCTGCTGGTGCTGCTGTGCTTTAACCTGCTTGGCGAGGGCTTTGAAGTCGCGCTGCCGCGTATCATTGATACGCTGATCGGCTGCGCCATCGCCTGGGCAGCGGTCAGCTTCATCTGGCCGGACTGGAAATTCCGCAACCTGCCGCGGGTGCTGGACCGGGCAATGAACGCGAACTGCCGCTATCTGGACGCGATTCTGGAGCAGTATCATCAGGGCCGCGACAACCGGCTGGCCTACCGTGTCGCGCGTCGTGACGCCTACAACCGTGATGCTGAGCTGGCCTCCGTCGTCTCGAACTTATCGACTGAACCACGCGCGGATGCCACCCAGCGAGAAACCGCCTTTCGTCTGCTATGCCTTAACCACACGTTCACCAGCTACATCTCCGCTCTTGGCGCGCATCGGGAAAAACTGTCCACGCCGGAAATCCTCGCCCTGCTGGATGATGCAGTCTGTTATGTGGATGACGCCTTGCACCATACCCCCGCGGATGAACAGCGGGTGCAACAGGCTTTGAACAGCCTGCAAAGCCGGATCCATCATCTGGAACCGCGCGCGGACAGTAAGGAACCCTTGGTCTTACAGCAGATTGGCCTGCTGCTGGCGCTGCTGCCTGAAATCTGCCGCCTGCAGCAACGGGTCCACGCCCAAACCGAATAACAAGGCTTTTCCGCTACCGGGTAGCCGCCCATTCGAGAAGCTCCTGACGCCGTGGCGTCGGGAGCGCGGCGGCATGTACCCCGGCAATCGCCCCCTCCAGCGCCAGCAATACGCTCAGCGATAAAGAAGCATTATTTACGCGTAGCCTCAACCATGCCTCCTGCGCACCAACTTCCCGCAACGTCCTAACGTCCGGTATGCCCGCGTGAATCAGCTGCAATTCCATATGAAAGCTGATATTGGGTAAATCCTTCAGGCGGCCCGACGCCCGTCGGCAGTTTTTTTCGCGCTGCGCACTCTGCCACGACAGTAGCGATAGCCGAAAAAGCTGCTGCTCATCGCGCCATAAAGTGTCGTCAATTTGATAATACTTCAGCGGCACTATGCGGCCGTGTCGGCGCAGCGTTAACAGAGGATTACGATGTTCCACCCGATAAGCAGCGCTCTGCTCGCAGGCCTTCAGATAAATGTTCCCCTCGGCCACCATCGCAAACACCGTATCATCAATAGCCAGGCTGTAGCCGCCAAAGAGCGGACGAGTATGCAGTTGACCCAGCGGTGAGACGCAGGCCTGAAATTGCGGGAGCCGCGGACAAACTAGTTTTCTCATGATCATTCCTTTGTTAATCATGTAATTAAACTTAAGTTGTTAACGGATCCGCTAAGAGAAAACATAAGGGACTTCCCGGGCAGCAGCAAGATGATTTTCGCCGACTTTTTCACCAGAATGCGGTTTTGCGAGACGCTTTCAGAAAATCGCAAGCGTTGCAGCAATCGACAGGGAGAAATGAAACCATTAGCGCGCGTTAAGGATTGGATAATGCAGGGGCTTCTTTTGACAGATAAGGAACCACGAGAAGCGATTAAATTCCCGGCAGCAAAATGGCAAATTGCGGTTGATCTTTTCCCCTGGCGAAGATACTGTATATGCATACAGTAACTAAAGGCGGGATAGACTATGTTTACTTCAGCTCACGCAAACCGTTCAGCACAGGCTTCTGCTCCGGCAGGCCACTACGCTCATCGTTCTGGCGAACAGAACACCAATGGGCTGATCAGTGAAATTGTCTATCGTGAAGATCAACCCATGATGACGCAGTTATTGCTGCTACCTTTATTACAGCAGCTGGGTCAACAGTCGCGCTGGCAGCTGTGGCTCACGCCGCAACAAAAGCTCAGCCGCGAATGGGTTCAGTCCGCCGGTCTGCCGCTGTCCAAGGTCATGCAAATTAGCCAGCTCTCTCCCAGCCATACCATAGACTCAATGATCCGTGCCCTGCGCACGGGTAATTATAGTGTGGTTATCTGCTGGCTGGCGGAGGAGTTAACCGCTGACGAACACGAACGTCTCGTTAACGCTGCCCAGGTAGGGTCCGCGATGGGATTCATCATGCGCCCGGTGCGAAATCAGGGCACGCTCGGCAGACAACTCAGCGGGCTAAAAATTCACTCAAATTTGTATCATTGAGTGAAATTAGGATTATTCCTGGAATTTTTTTTACCGCTGGGAAAGGTACAGCGTTTTTTATGGTCTTTTTCGCGGAATGCCTGCCACACGGGGATTTCTGTCTTTTTTTCGTGTACGAAAATCAACCATATTTGTTAAATATTGTGTACACAACCCTTTTTTTTCATATGCCTGACAGAGTTCACACTTGTAAGTTTCGAACTAAGTTGTAGACTTTACATCGCCAGGGGTGATCGGCTTACGCTGCATGTATCAGCATAGTTAACAACAAGTCACGCCCCCGGTGAAGGATTTAACCGTGAGGTCTTTTGTAACTTCATGGCGAATTTTGGATGATAATGAGGCGCAAAAAATGAAAAAGACAGCTATCGCGATTGCAGTGGCACTGGCTGGCTTCGCTACCGTAGCGCAGGCCGCTCCGAAAGATAACACCTGGTATGCAGGTGGTAAACTGGGTTGGTCCCAGTATCACGACACCGGTTTCTACGGTAACGGTTTCCAGAACAACAACGGTCCGACCCGTAACGATCAGCTTGGTGCTGGTGCGTTCGGTGGTTACCAGGTTAACCCGTACCTCGGTTTCGAAATGGGTTATGACTGGCTGGGCCGTATGGCATATAAAGGCAGCGTTGACAACGGTGCTTTCAAAGCTCAGGGCGTTCAGCTGACCGCTAAACTGGGTTACCCGATCACTGACGATCTGGACATCTACACCCGTCTGGGCGGCATGGTTTGGCGCGCTGACTCCAAAGGCAACTACGCTTCTACCGGCGTTTCCCGTAGCGAACACGACACTGGCGTTTCCCCAGTATTTGCTGGCGGCGTAGAGTGGGCTGTTACTCGTGACATCGCTACCCGTCTGGAATACCAGTGGGTTAACAACATCGGCGACGCGGGCACTGTGGGTACCCGTCCTGATAACGGCATGCTGAGCCTGGGCGTTTCCTACCGCTTCGGTCAGGAAGATGCTGCACCGGTTGTTGCTCCGGCTCCGGCTCCGGCTCCGGAAGTGGCTACCAAGCACTTCACCCTGAAGTCTGACGTTCTGTTCAACTTCAACAAAGCTACCCTGAAACCGGAAGGTCAGCAGGCTCTGGATCAGCTGTACACTCAGCTGAGCAACATGGATCCGAAAGACGGTTCCGCTGTTGTTCTGGGCTACACCGACCGCATCGGTTCCGAAGCTTACAACCAGCAGCTGTCTGAGAAACGTGCTCAGTCCGTTGTTGACTACCTGGTTGCTAAAGGCATCCCGGCTGGCAAAATCTCCGCTCGCGGCATGGGTGAATCCAACCCGGTTACTGGCAACACCTGTGACAACGTGAAAGCGCGCGCTGCCCTGATCGATTGCCTGGCTCCGGATCGTCGTGTAGAGATCGAAGTTAAAGGCTACAAAGAAGTTGTAACTCAGCCGGCGGCTTAAGTTATAACCGATAAAAAAACCCGCTTCGGCGGGTTTTTTTTATGCCCTCTCGCCCACTTTAGCGGCTGAGAGCTGTGAAGCAGCCCCCGGCCAGGGCAACCACCGGCAGGCGGGTCGACGATCCTACCTGGCTATTCTTTCCCTAACAGTACCTGCAGATCGTGCTTCAGGCTCGACATTTTGCTGGCATATTTCTCTTTGTGCTCGGCATCTTCAATCAGCTGGACGATGGTTTCAGACAAGGTTTTGCCCCGCCGCTGCGCCAGGCCAGCAAGACGCTGCCAAACGACAAACTCAAGGTCGATAGACTTCTTACGCGTATGCTGATGCTCAGCGTTAAAATGGCGTTTCCGTCGCGCGCGGATAGTCTGCTTCATGCGGTTCATCAGCGCCGGATTCATATGCTGCTCAATCCAGGCATGCACCAGCACAGGTTCATTCTCGAGCGTCAGCAAGTCATCTACCGCAGCTTGCGCAGCGCTGGCCTCAATGTAGCGGGTAATCAGCTCACCTTCCCGGTGCTTCTTTACCAGATATTTCCATTTCCAGCCGCTTTCAAGATTTTCCAGTTGTTGATATTTCATTGCGATCTCAATGTGACCGTGTAACTCATTTCAGGATATCAGTTTTTTTCTGATGTGCTGAATATAAATCATTATTCGTGAAGTCTGCGACCGGGTAATCATCAGGGTAACCATAATCCTCCGTGTGCTCGGTCGCGGCATCAGGTATAATTGCGCGCTTTACATCTAACTAAAAAACAGCGACTTTGACCATTACGAAACTGACCCGAACCGACCTTGCGCCTGATCTGGAAGCTTACCAGGCGCTGTTTGCTCAAGCTGAACTTTCCCATCCGGCCCCCTCCCTCTCGGGCGATCTGCAGCCGCGTTTGTTCTATGGGCTTGAGCAGCTGCTGTACACGCCGGCAGTCTCCTCCTTCATGCTGGTGAAAGCCCCTGAAGAGCCGGAATATCTGCAATGGCTGGCGGCTGAAACCCGGACTCTGCACGAGCCTGCCGCACCGCTTTACGGCGTCCGCTATGAGGTAACCGACGCTCAGGTGACGCTCGCACCGGCGCAGGGCGCTGAGGATAATTTCGCCAGCACTGCCCCGGTCGTGATGGCCGATTGGGTAGAAGCGGAACAGCTGTTTGGCTGCGTACGCCAGTTTAACGGTGCAATCACCCTCCAGCCTGGGCTGGTCCATCAGGCCAACGGCGGCGTGCTTGTGCTTTCGCTACGTACACTGCTGGCGCAACCGCTGCTGTGGGTGCGTCTGAAAAATATGGTGACTCGTCAGCGCTTTGACTGGCTTTCTATGGATGAATCGCGTCCGCTGCCGGTCAGCATTCCCTCTATGCCGCTGAGTCTGAAAATCATCCTGGTGGGCGAACGCGAATCGCTGGCCGATTTCCAGGAAATGGAGCCGGAGCTGGCTGCGCAGGCGATCTATAGCGAGTATGAAGACACTCTGCAGTTTGCTGACGCCGACACGCTAAAGGCCTGGTGCCAGTGGGTATGGCAGAATGCGCAGCAGCTGGCGCTGCCGGGCCCGGCAGCCGATGCCTGGCCTCTGCTGATCGATGAGGGAACGCGCTATACCGGCGATCAGGAGACCCTGCCGCTCAGTCCGCTATGGATAACCCGCCAGCTGCGGGAGGCTGCCGCCTTCTGCGAAGGCGAGGAGATTACCGGCGAAGCGATGCAGACCATGCTGGCGCGCCGGGTATGGCGTGAAGGCTACCTGGCGGAGCGTATGCAGGATGAAATCCTGCAGGAACAGATCCTGATTGAAACCGAAGGCGAATGCGTCGGGCAGATCAACGCCCTCTCGGTGATCGAATTCCCCGGTCATCCACGCGCGTTCGGTGAACCTTCACGCATCAGCTGCGTCGTGCACATTGGCGATGGCGAATTTATCGACGTCGAACGTAAAGCCGAGCTGGGCGGTAACATTCATGCGAAAGGCATGATGATTATGCAGGCTTTTCTGATGTCCGAGCTGGAGCTGGAGCAGCAGCTTCCCTTCACTGCTTCGCTGACCTTTGAGCAGTCCTACAGTGAAGTGGATGGCGACAGTGCCTCCATGGCGGAACTCTGCGCCTTAATCAGCGCCCTGGCCAACGTACCGATAAATCAGAGCATCGCGATCACCGGCTCCGTCGACCAGTTTGGTCGCGTGCAGCCGGTCGGCGGCCTGAACGAGAAAATTGAAGGCTTCTTCACTATCTGTCAGCAGCGCGGTTTAACCGGCAAACAGGGAGTGATTATCCCTGCCGCCAACGTTCGTCATCTCAGCCTAAGCCACGAGCTACGTCAGGCCGTTGCCAACAACCAGTTTGCTATCTGGGCCATTGACGATATTACCGAAGCGCTGCCGATGTTGACCCAGCTGATGTGGGACGGTGAAGGACAGACGCTGCGACAAACCATTCAGGAGCGGATAGCGCAGGCGACCCAGCAAGAGACTCGCCATCGTTTTCCGTGGCCGCTACGCTGGTTAGGTGGGACAAGTTCTAACTGATCGGACTTGTTCAGCTTACACGTGTTAGCTATCCTGCGTCCCGAACTTAAAATAAGGCTTACTGAAAACATGGTAGATAAACGCGAATCCTATACAAAAGAAGATCTTCTTGCCTCTGGTCGTGGTGAACTGTTCGGCGCGAAAGGCCCGCAGTTACCGGCACCAAACATGCTGATGATGGACCGCGTCATCAAAATGACCGAAACCGGTGGTAACTACGATAAAGGTTATGTTGAGGCAGAACTCGACATCAATCCTGACCTGTGGTTCTTCGGTTGCCACTTTATCGGCGATCCGGTGATGCCGGGCTGCCTGGGCCTGGATGCTATGTGGCAGCTGGTCGGGTTCTATCTTGGCTGGCTGGGCGGCGAAGGCAAAGGCCGCGCGCTGGGCGTTGGCGAAGTGAAATTCACCGGTCAGGTTCTGCCGACCGCGAAAAAAGTCACCTACCGCATCCACTTCAAGCGCATTGTTAACCGTCGTCTGATTATGGGACTTGCGGATGGTGAAGTGCTGGTTGACGATCGTCTGATCTACACCGCGAACGATCTGAAAGTGGGTCTGTTCCAGGATACTTCCGCTTTCTGATAACATTCAGCAGCGATTAAAAGGCGAAGCCCCCGCTATGCGGAGGCTTCTTTTTTAAAGAGACAGTGTCAGGCCGTTAGTACCCTGTCCTCCATGGCTTCTCGCCAGCCTCCCAGCCACCATGAGCGTTGATTCAGGCTCTGGTATGGACACATTTCTTTCGATCTTCCCGCGATACCCGCCTGATATCCGCGTTGGTGTGCCCGTTCCAGGCGATCTCGTTTTTGTCTCTTCATGCCTCGTTTCCCTCATTCTTTGATCTGGTGGAAAAGAAAACAGTGGTCGCAAATTGTGCAGCCACGGGTTACGAATACCGCGAAAAGAAGGCAACGTCAATGCGCAAAATTCACGCCAGTGTCATATTTGTGACCTATATAAGAGTTCATTTTTTGTTCGCTCGGCGTAGCCGCCGGTAACGAACTGACCTGGCAAAAAAAAATGCCGCGCGGCCCAGGTGAACCACGCGGCAGATCATTATGATGAATTTTACTTATGGCAGACGATTAAGCTCGCTGGCAATGGCAGCCGCCTCCTGGCTCCACGCCTGCGCCAGGGTCTTGACCATCGCGTCATAACCATCCTGTTCCTGCCTGAGGACGATGTTAAACGGGCGCTTAATCAGCTGTCCCTGATGCTTCAGCAGCCACTCACCGCTAACGATAACCCGCCCGTCATAGCGACCATGAAAGCCATTGACCGCAACGTTGAGGGTATCCTGCTCGCTCCCCAGCGGCTGGGACGACACTACCCAGCCGGGTAACTGCTGGCTGAGATTTGCCACCAGCGTAGTGCGCAGCTGCTGATCCAGCGGACTGGCCCACAGATTATTATTGGCGATCACATACTGCACGTCGGTGGTCTGATAGACCACCCCGTTACCCGCCAGATAATCCGGGATGCTGACCTGCTCTACCCACAGCAGACGTGCCCCCTGACTGGCGGCGCTCTGCGCGCCGCCCTGCACAACCGGTAGCTGATAGTATGTCTTGCTTTCCCCGCCGCTACTGCACGCCGTCAGTACGCATACGGCTGCCGCCAGTAACCATTTTTTCATTATTTCGCTCCCTTCGGCTGTGGATCTTTTTTATCCTTCGCCTCAAACACCAGCGCATTGCTCTTATCATTTAGCGTTTTCAGAACCGGCTGCAGCTCACGCAGCACTTGATCCAGACGCTGCATATCGGCCACCATCTTATTGTAGGCCGCAGAGCCCGGCTGGAAGCCCTGCATGCTACGGTTCAGTTCACGCAGCGTCGTCTGCATATCGGCGGGCAGCTGCTGCATTGACTGGCTGGAGGTGATCTTATTCAGATTATCCAGCGTGGTCTGCACGTGCTGCATCGTCTTCTCGCTCTGCGCCAGGGTGCTGGTCGCCTGCTCCAGCAGCGGATTAATCGGCAGGTTATTAATCTTATCCAGCGCATCCATCAGACGCTGCTGGATCTGTGCCAGTCCACCGCTGATGGTCGGGATAATCGGATAGCCGTTAAACTCCTGTATTTTCCCGCGCGGGGGCGCCTTCGGATAGAAGTCGAGATCGATATACAGCGCGCCGGTCACCAGGTTACCGGTTTTCAGCGAGCCGCGCAGTCCGCGGTTGATCAGATCGTCAATGTGGGCGCGAATATTCGGATCGCCGCCAAGCTGATTAATCAGCCGTTGCGGTTCAACCCGCACTTCCACTGGAATACGATAGTCATCGTTCAAACGCTGCTTCAGCCCCGGAATAAAGAACGGCACTTTGCCGACGGTGCCCAGACGGATACCGCGGAACTCCACTGGCGCGCCCGGCTGCAGGCCGCGAACCGAGTCTTTGAAGAACATGACGTAATCGATATGCTCGGTAAAGACTGAATCCTGGATGCTCTTCTGATCGTCAAACAGATGGTATTCCGTTTTATTCGCCACCGGCTCGCCGAGGTCCAGTCCTTCAGGAATATCGAAGCTCACCCCGCCGCCAAACAGCGTCGACAGCGAGCCCATCTCGACGCGCATCCCCGCCGAGGTCAAATCTACAGCGATCCCGCTGTCCTTCCAGAAACGAACGTTGGTGGTCACCAGGCGATCGTTCGGCGCATTGATGAACAGCTGGTAAGTTATACGACGTTTCTGCGTGTCGAAGGTGCTGGTTTCCACTGACCCCACGCGATAGCCGCGGAACAACACCGGATCGCCCGGCGACAGCTGGCCCGCCTTGCTGCTTTCCAGCAGAATACGGATCCCCTTGGCATCCGGCGAGGCCAGCGGCGGAGAATCCAGTAGCGGATACTGCGCTGGCACCGAACCTTTCGTTCCCGGCTGCAGTTCAATATAGGCCCCGGACAACAATGTCCCAAGACCGCTGATCCCCTCGCGCCCAACCTGCGGCTTTACCACCCAGAAGACGGAATCGTTGTGCAGCAGCTTCTGCATCCCGGAATTGAGGCGGGCTTTGATTTCCACGTGGGTGAGATCGTCGGTCAGCGTCGCGCTCTCCACCACCCCAACGTCTACGCTGCGGCTCTTGATCCGGGTTTTTCCCCCTTCAATCCCTTCCGCATTGGTGGTGATCAGCGTGACCTCAGGCCCCTGATGGCTGTAATGATAAAACAGGATCCATGCCCCGATTAGCGCAGTGACGATAGGGAAGATCCACACCGGTGACCAGTTCTTCACCTTCTGCACTTTCGCTTCTCCGCTCTTATTTTCCATGTTGTTGTATTTCCTCATGGCTTGAATCTGGCTCACGATCCCACAGTAAACGGGGATCAAATGTCATGGCTGAAAACATGGTCATCACCACCACCAGCGCAAACATGACCGCGCCGATGGCTGGATAGATATTCATTAACCCTCCCATGCGGACCAGCGCAGAGAGCACGGCGATGACAAAAACGTCAATCATTGACCAGCGGCCAACAAATTCCACCACCTCATAGATCAGATGCATGCGCTCCGAATCTCGCGCGCCGTTGCCGTTGGCGTTCCAGCATAACCAGGCGATAGCGATCATCTTCAGCGTCGGCACCATAATACTGGCGATAAAGATCACCAGCGCCACCGGATATGAACCTTCGCTCCACAGTAAAATCACCCCGGCCATAATGGTCGATGGCATTTTATCGCCCAGCAGATCGGTGATCATGATCGGCATAATGTTGGCAGGGAGATAAAGGATAAATGACGTCACCAGCAGCGCCAGCGTCCACTGCAGGCTATTTTTGCGCCGCGCCGTTCCTTTACTGTTACAGCGCGGGCAGACGGTCTGATCGACCGGCAACACCGCCGTACAGCAGGCACAGGAGCGCAGCCCCTGACGGATACCGGTCACCCCGACCTTCAGCGGCTGGGTAATGGCCGGCATGGGGGCAATATCATCCCATAGCCAGCGGCGGTCGACGCACTGAAAAGTACGTAACTGCAGCAGGCAAAACATACACCAGGGAACAAAGCTCAGACCGATGCCGATATCACCGTAGGCCATCAGCTTGACGAAGCTCACCAGCACGCCGGCAAGAAAGATCTCCGCCATGCCCCAGGTTTTCAGTTGAAAGAGAATTCGCGCAAGGAACGTCTTCAGGCCGGCAGGCATTCTGACCCGATTAACCAGCAGCAAAATGGTGACCAGGCAAAACGCCGGCACTAATTGAACAAAGAGTAAAAAGAAAGTCCCGAGACTGGCGTAATCCTCGGTAAACAGTACGTTGGGAATTTCCAGCAGCTCTATTTCGCTACTGATGCCGCCCACTTTCATATAGATAAAAGGGAACAGGTTGGCCAGCAGCAGCATAAACAGCGCGACCAGCGCATACGCCGTGGGACGCTGGCGAGGCGCGTCCCACGTGGTGGTTAACGTTGTACCGCAGCGCGGGCAGGCGGCTTTCTGGCGATGCTCAAGCTGCGGCAAAGCCACCAGCAAATCACATTGGGGACATAGAATATGTCGCGCAGCATGATGATGATCGCACATGACAACTCCTCGGCTCAGGCGCCGTTCTTTAATCCTTCGAGATATTCCCAGCGTTCAAAGGCCGCTTCCAGCGCCTGCTCCGCTTCGGCCAGCTGCGCCAGCACCTGCTGCGTGCGATCGTGCGGTTGCCCGAAGAAATCGGGATCGGCAACCTGATCCTGCAGCGTCTGCAGTTCGGCCTCGAGAGCCTCCAGCTTCTGCGGCAGTTGTTCCAGCTCGCGCTGCAGGTTATAGCTTAGTTTGTTCCCGCCGCGTTTGACAGTTTCTGCTTTTGGCTGAGCGACTTCCGTCGTTTTTTTAACGACCGTCTGCTTTTGCGCCAAAGACTGGGCCTGCTGACCGCGTGCGTCGTGATAGCCGCCGACGTACTGGCCAATACGACCGCCGCCTTCGAAGATCCAGCACTCGGTCACGGTATTGTCGACAAACTGACGATCGTGGCTCACCAGCATCACGGTCCCCTGATAGCCATCGATCAGCTCTTCCAGCAGCTCCAGCGTTTCAACATCGAGGTCGTTAGTCGGTTCATCAAGGATCAGCAGATTGCTGGGTTTCAGGAACAGCCGGGCCAGCAGCAGGCGGTTACGTTCCCCTCCGGAAAGCGCACGTACCGGGGTCATCGCTCGTTTCGGATGGAACAGGAAGTCCTGTAGATAACCCAGCACATGACGTGGCTTACCGTTAACCATTACCTCCTGTTTGCCTTCCGCCAGGTTGTCCATCACCGTTTTATCCGGATCCAACTCCGCGCGGTGCTGGTCGAAGTAGGCGACCTCCAGCTTGGTGCCAACATGGATCCGCCCGCTGTCGGCCTGCAGCTGGCCGAGCATCAGCTTCAGCAACGTGGTTTTCCCGCAGCCGTTGGGGCCGATCAGGGCGATCTTGTCGCCGCGCTGGATCTGTGCGGAGAAATCCTTCACCAGCACTTTGCCGTCAACCTGATAGTTGACGTTTTCCATCTCAAAGACGATTTTGCCGGAACGGGAAGCCTCCTCAACCTGCATCTTCGCGCTGCCCATCACTTCCCGGCGCTCACCGCGCTCGCGGCGCATCGCCTTCAGCGCGCGGACTCGGCCTTCGTTACGGGTCCGGCGCGCTTTGATACCCTGACGGATCCACACCTCTTCCTGGGCCAGCTTGCGGTCAAATTCCGCATTCTGCAGTTCTTCGACCCGCAGGGTTTCTTCTTTATCGAGGAGATACTGATCGTAATTTCCCGGATAGGTCACCAGCTTGCCACGATCGAGGTCGACAATGCGCGTCGCCATATTGCGGATAAAGGAACGGTCATGCGAAATAAAGATAATCGTGCCTTTAAAGGTTTTCAGGAAACCTTCCAGCCAGTCGATGGTTTCGATATCGAGGTGGTTAGTGGGCTCATCCAGCAGCAGCACGCGCGGCCCACTGACCAGGGCGCGGCCCAGCGCCGCTTTACGTAGCCAGCCACCGGACAGCGACGCCAGCTGCACATTGGCGTCAAGGCCCAGCTGCTCAATCACTTCGTTAATGCGGCTGTCCAGCTGCCATAGTCCCAGGTTATCGAGCTGCTCCTGCAGGCGCGCCAGTTCATTTAAATTTTTGTCGCTCGGATCGGTCATCACCTGATGCGACACGTCATGGTAGGCTTTCAGATAAGCCGCCTGCTCGGCGATCCCTTCGGCGACAAAATCGTACACCGTACCAGCAACGTTCCGCGGCGGATCCTGCTGCAGACGCGCCACGATCAGGTCCTGTTCATAAATGATGCGTCCGTCATCCAGCCCCTGTTCGCGGTTGAGGATCTTCATCAGGGTAGATTTACCGGCGCCGTTGCGTCCGACGAGGCAGACGCGTTCGTTATCTTCAATATGCAGCTCGGCATTATCCAGCAGCGGCGCATCGCTGAAGGAAAGCCAGGCGCCGTGCATACTAATCAGTGACATTATTTATTCCTTTCAGGCTGCGGTAATCAGCCAGCAGTTGTGGATCTGACGGTTGCGGGCAAAATCCTGCGACAGCGTTTTTTGCGAAATCTCTTGCGCCTTCAGGCCAAGCGCCGCCAGCCCGTCATGATCCATACGGAAACCGCGTTTGTTATTCGAGAACATAATGGTGCCGCCTTTACGCAGCAGACGTTTTAGATCGGTCATCAGGCGAATGTGATCGCGCTGGACGTCAAACGCATCTTCCATTCGTTTGGAGTTGGAAAAGGTCGGCGGATCGATAAAGATCAGATCGAACTGCTCGGTGCTCTCCCGCAGCCAACCCAGCACGTCCGCCTGCATCAGGCGATGCGCGCGGCCGGTCAGGCCATTGAGACGCAGGTTGCGTTCCGCCCACTCCAGGTAGGTGCGTGACATATCCACCGTGGTGGTGGATCGCGCACCGCCGAGGCCTGCGTGGACGCTGGCGCTGCCGGTATAGGAGAACAGGTTCAGGAAGTCCTTACCTTTACTCATCTGGCCGAGCATGCGACGGGCGATACGGTGGTCGAGGAACAGACCGGTATCCAGGTAGTCGGTGAGGTTGACCCACAGGCGCGCGTTATACTCCTGTACCTCAATAAAGTCGCCCTTCTCCGCCATCTTCTGATACTGGTTTTTCCCCTTCTGCCGTTCACGGGTTTTCAGCACCAGCTTGTTAGGCGCCATGTCCAGTACGGCGATAGTCGCAGCGATGATGTCGAACAGACGCTGGCGCGCCTTATGCGCGTCGACGGTTTTCGGCGGGGCATACTCCTGGACCACCACCCAGTCGGCATAGCGGTCAATGGCCACGTTGTATTCCGGTAGATCAGCATCGTACAGGCGATAGCATTCAATTCCTTCCTGGCGGGCCCATTTTTCAAACTTCTTCAGGTTCTTACGCAGACGGTTAGCAAAATCCTCCGCCAACATCGCCGGCTTGCCGCCTTCGCTCTCCGCCAGGTGATAATTCTTCTGCACGCAGTCCAGCGGGCCGTTCTTGGCTTTAAACTGCTTGTCGGCACGCAGCTGCAGGCAACTCAGCAGCTCCGGCGAAGCGCTGAATACCGACAGGTTCCAGCCGCCAAACTGACTTTTCATTATCCGGCCAAGCAGGCTGTGCAGAGCGATCAGCGCTGGCTCGCTTTCCAGACGTTCGCCGTACGGCGGGTTACTGATCACCGTCCCGTACGGGCCTTTCGGCAGCGGGTTGTTCAGTTGGGCGACGTCTTTCACGTCAAAATCGATCAGCTCGCCAATGCCGGCGCGGCGGGCGTTGCGGCGCGCGCGCTCGATTACGCGCGCGTCGACGTCTGAGCCGTAGAAGCGTGACTCATACGCTGCCAATCCCTGACGAGCGCGGGTTTGCGCTTCCGCCTTCACCTCTTTCCAGATGGCGTCATCGTGCTGCGCCCAGCCGCCAAAGCCCCAGTGGCCGCGGTGCAGGCCCGGCGCGCGGTCGGTCGCCAGCATCGCCGCTTCAATCAGCAGGGTACCGGAGCCGCACATCGGATCGAGCAGCGGCGTACCCGGTACCCAGCCAGAGCGCATGACGATCGCCGCCGCGAGGTTTTCTTTGATCGGCGCCATTCCGGTACCATCGCGATAGCCGCGCAGGTGCAGGCCTTCGCCGCTCAGATCCAGCGAGATGTGCGCCGTCTCTTTGTTCAGCCAGACGTTGATCCGCAGATCGGGCGACTCACGATCGACGTTCGGGCGCGGTAGATTCTTACGGGTGAAGCTGTCGACAATGGCGTCTTTAACCTTCAGCGCGCCGTACTGGCTGTTACGGATCTCGTCATTGAGGCCGCTAAAATGCACCGCGAAGGTGGCGCCAGGGTTGAACATCTCCGTCCACGGAATGGCCTGTACGCCGAGGTACAGATCCAGATCGCTGTATACGCGACATTCGCCCAGCGGCAGCATGATGCGCGAAGCCAGCCGGCTCCACATCAGGCTTTGATACAGCAGGCGCGTATCCCCCTGAAAATGGACCCCGCCCTGGACTACCTGGCAGTCCGTCGCGCCAAGCCCTTCCAGTTCAGTTTTTAACAGCTCTTCCAGCCCACGAGCCGTACTGGCAAACAGAGAATTCATATCGTCACTTTTACTTAAAGAAAATTGGTGCGCATTATAGCCAATATGTGCCCTATGTCATAAAGTTATAGGCTTATTTTTGGAACCCGGAGGCAGCGTATGGTAACGCTATCGCGACTTTTTATTCATCCTGTTAAATCCATGCGCGGCATAGGCCTGACCCACGCCTTTGCTGATATCAGCGGCCTGGCCTTCGATCGCCTGTTTATGGTCACCGAAACCGACGGGACCTTTATTACCGCTCGCCAGTTTCCGCAAATGGTGAAATTTATTCCGGCGCCGCTGCATGATGGCCTTCACCTGACCGCACCGGACGGCAGCAGCGCCGTGGTGCGTTTTAGCGATTTCGCCACGCAGGCCGAGCCGACCGAAGTCTGGGGCAACCATTTTACCGCCCTCATCGCGCCCGCCGCCGTTAACCAGTGGCTCAGCGGCTTTTTCAAGCGCGATGTCCAGCTGCGCTGGCTGGGGCCGCAGCTAACCCGCCGGGTAAAGCGCCATGATGCGGTGCCGCTCTCCTTCGCCGACGGCTACCCTTACCTGCTGGCTAACGAGGCCTCCCTGCGCGATCTGCAACAGCGCTGCCCGGCCAGCGTAAGCATAGAACAGTTTCGCCCTAACCTTGTGGTCACCGGCGCGGCGGCCTGGGATGAAGATAGCTGGAAAGTGATCCGCATCGGCGAGGTGGTGTTTGACGTCGCTAAGCCGTGCAGCCGCTGCATTTTTACCACCGTCAGCCCGGAGCGCGGTCAGAAGCATCCCGCCGGGGAGCCGCTGGAAACCTTAAAGCGTTTTCGTACCGCGCTGGACAATGGCGATGTCGATTTTGGCCAGAACCTGATTGCCCGCAACAGCGGGGTGATCCGGGTGGGAGATGAAGTGGAAATCCTTACCCGCGGCCCGGCGAAAGCCTACGGGGCAGGTGAAAGCGACGATACCCCGGCTCCCGAGGCGCAGCAGCAGGCTACGGTTGCCATCGAATGGCAGGGTCAACAGTTTACCGGCAATAACCAGCAGGTGCTGCTGGAGCAACTGGAACAACAGGGCATTCGCGTACCCTATTCGTGTCGGGCGGGGATCTGCGGCAGCTGCCGCATCCAGCTGGAAGAGGGAGAAGTGAGTCCGTTAAAGAAAAACGCGGTTGCCGGGGATGGCACTATTCTCGCCTGCAGCTGTGTACCGAAAACAGCGCTACGCCTGGCGCCTTAAACCGCCTGCCCCAGACTGTAGCTGACCGCGCTCTGCGCCGGCTGCAGTCTGTCATTCATGATTTTAATGACATCGCCCAGCTGCATGACGCGGCCGGCAAGGGTGAGACCCGGCTGAGCCAACAGACAGAGCGCGGCGTTATCGCCCGGCTCCACCACCAGTAAATTCACCTGCTCGCCGGTATCGCTCAGCCAAACGCAGGCGGCGTCGCCGCCGCTCGGCTGCCAGTGATGGGTATGGGCGATAAAGTGCCAGCTTTTCGGCATCTGCGGTTTGAGAAAACGGATGGCGGTGAGCGCGTTAAGGACTAATTCCGCCCGCTGCTCTTTCGATAGCTCGAGATCACGACATTTTTCTTCAAAAGAGAAATAGAGCGCGGCGTCATCAACGCAAAATCCCGAAGGGGCAAAGGCATCCGGAGTCAGCATGCGCCGGGCGAAGCGCGAGCGAAATAACATGCCATTGGCCAGATCGAGCATCATGCGGTCGTGCTCTTCATCGTAATACCAACGCCAGTTATCGTCAGGTTTAATCCGCATTTTTCCCCCTGTCCCCTTTCATACGCCTCTGCAAAGTTGTTGCGACTTACCGCAGAATATTTTCTAAAATTAAGAAAAGTCTAAAATGTTTAAATAAGCAACAGTGAGGGAATATAAAACAACCAGGGCCGGAAATAAAGCCCTGGGTGGGATTCAGAGGAGGAAAAGATTAGATGTGGGTAACAATTTCTTTAATCAGCGGCGGACCTTTAAAAATAAATCCAGAATAGATCTGCACCAGCGATGCCCCGGCGGCAATCTTTTCCCGCGCGGCAATCACCGAATCAATGCCGCCCACGCCGATGATAGGCAAACGGCCATTCAGCTCAGCGGAGAGCATACGGATAATTTCAGTGCTTTTTAATTGTAATGGACGACCGCTAAGCCCGCCGGTCTCATCGCAATGTTTCATTCCCTGAACCAGGGAACGATCGAGGGTGGTATTGGTTGCAATCACGCCATCAATATTATGACGCACGAGGCTATCGGCAACCTGGATCAATTCCTCAGGCAAAAGATCCGGCGCGATCTTTACGGCGACCGGGACATATTTTTGATGCTTCTGCTGCAGCTCGAGCTGCTTATTTTTAATACCGGAGAGTAAATCATCCAGCGCTTCGCCGTATTGCAGCGTGCGCAGCCCTGGGGTATTCGGCGAGGAGATATTAATGGCGATATACCCGGCGTACGGATAGACTTTTTCCATACAAATCAGGTAATCATCTTTCCCGTGCTCAACCGGCGTATCTTTATTTTTGCCGATATTGATACCCAGCACGCCGTCAAAATGCGCCTTTTTCACATTCTCAACCAGGTTATCGACGCCATGGTTATTAAAGCCCATGCGGTTGATCAATCCCTCGGCATCAACCAGACGGAAGATCCTTGGCTTATCGTTGCCCGGCTGCGGACGCGGCGTCACGGTGCCGATCTCGATCGAACCAAACCCCATCGCGCCCAGCGCGTCAATGCATTCCCCATTTTTATCCAGCCCGGCCGCCAGACCCAGCGGGTTTTTAAAGGTTAGCCCCATGCAGGTGACAGGCCTGGCCGGTACCTTCTGGCGAACCAGCATTTCCAGCGGCGTCCCGGTGACACGGCGTAATTGTTGAAAGGTAACTTCATGAGCGCGCTCAGGATCGAGCTGAAAAAGGGCTTTACGAACGAAGGGGTAGTACATGAACTCTCCTGGATTCCCGGTGTGCAAACCGGGGGCGTATTATGTGCGATCTGTTGCGGAAAGGGAATTGACCTGCGACAAAAAATCCCCCATCAGCGCAAACGATTACCTACCCCGCGCGCCATTATGCGCTTTTCGGCTATCTAACCGCGGATAAATCATTTAGGGAAATAATGGCCCTCTGTCACACTCACTATAAATGTTATCAATTATAGATAAATGCAAACATTTAGTTATAAGGAGAGAGAGATGCGCGTCATTACCCTTGCGGGCAGCCCGCGTTACCCTTCCCGTTCCAGCGCTTTGCTGGAATACGCCAGAGAGACGCTCACCGCCGCCGATATCGAAGTCTGCCACTGGCATCTGCAGAACTTTGCCCCGGAAGACCTCTTGTACGCTCGTTTTGACAACCCGGCGCTGCAGACGCTCAATGAACAGCTGGCCGGGGCTGATGGCCTGATCATCGCCACGCCGGTGTATAAAGCCTCGTTCTCCGGAGCGCTGAAAACGCTGCTCGACCTGCTGCCTGAGCGAGCGCTGGAGGGCAAAATTGTGCTGCCGCTGGCCACCGGCGGCACCATCGCTCACATGCTGGCGGTGGACTACGCACTGAAGCCAGTGCTGAATGCCCTCAAGGCCCAGGAGATCCTCCATGGCGTCTTCGCTGATGACAGCCAGGTGACCGATTACCAGCATAAGCCGCAGTTTACCGCGAATCTGCAGCGGCGCCTTGATGACGCCCTGGAGACCTTCTGGCAGGCGCTGCATCGCCCCAGCAGCCGTGCGCCGTCGTTAACATCTCTGCGTGGGGTGGAGCATGCTTAATCCTCTCCGCGCCCTGACTCTGGGCGGACTGCTGCTATTCTCTACGCTGGGTCACGCCGCCCCGGCGGCGCCTGACGCTCTGCGCATCGGCTACCAGAAAGGCAGCGTCAGCATGGTGCTGGCGAAGAGCCATCAGCTGCTGGAGCAGCGCTATCCGCAAACCCATATCTCGTGGATTGAGTTCCCGGCCGGTCCGCAGATGCTGGAGGCGCTGAACGTCGGCAGCATTGATATCGGCAGTACCGGCGATATTCCGCCTATCTTTGCCCAGGCGGCAGGCGCCGATTTGGTCTATATCGGCGCGGAGCCGCCCAAGCCCAAGGCGGAGGTGATCCTGGTGGCGCAGGGCAGCCCGATTCATAACGTTGCTGAGTTAAAAGGGAAAAAGGTCGCTTTTCAGAAAGGCTCCAGCTCCCACAATCTGCTGCTGCGCGCCCTGCAGCTCGCAGGTCTGAAATTTAGCGATATTCAGCCGGTTTACCTTGCCCCCGCCGATGCGCGCGCCGCCTTCCAGCAGGGCAATGTCGACGCATGGGCTATCTGGGATCCGTACTACTCCGCCGCGCTGCTGCAGGGCGGCGCCCGGGTACTCACTGACGGAACCGATCTGAAACAGACGGGATCCTTCTATCTTGCTTCCCGGCCCTACGCTGAACGCAATGGCGCTTTCATTGAAGGCGTACTCGACACCTTTACTCAGGCCGATGCCCTGACCCACAGCCAACGCGCGCAAAGCATTACGCTGCTGGCGAAAACGATGGGCTTACCGGAGGCGGTGATCGCCAGCTATCTGGACCATCGTCCCCCCACCGCGGTTACCCCGGTGAGCGCCGAAACCGCCGCTCGCCAGCAGCAGACGGCAGACCTGTTCTA
This sequence comes from Klebsiella sp. 64, assembly GCF_018223915.1. Lineage (NCBI taxonomy): Bacteria > Pseudomonadati > Pseudomonadota > Gammaproteobacteria > Enterobacterales > Enterobacteriaceae > Klebsiella > Klebsiella sp. 64. The sequence goes on along the minus strand of NZ_JAGRQZ010000013.1, from coordinate 79,908 downwards.
CGAGAACAAGCTGGTGCCAAAAAAAGTTGATATCCGGGCCCGCATCTGGCAGCCCACCGCCACACAAGGAGCGAAATCATGAGTCTGAATATGTTCTGGTTTTTACCGACCCATGGTGATGGTCGTTATCTGGGTACCGAAGAGGGTGCCCGTCCGGTCGATTATGGCTATCTGCAGCAAATCGCGCAGACGGCGGATCGGCTGGGCTTCACCGGCGTGCTGATCCCGACCGGACGCTCTTGTGAGGATGCGTGGCTGGTCGCGGCCTCAATGATCCCGGTGACGCAGCGGCTGAAGTTCCTTGTCGCCCTCAGGCCAAGCGTGGTATCGCCGACGGTGGCCGCGCGTCAGGCGGCGACCCTGGACCGGCTGTCAAACGGCCGGGCGCTGTTCAATCTGGTCACCGGCAGCGATCCTGCCGAACTGGCAGGCGACGGCGTCTTCCTCGACCACACCGAGCGCTATGAGGCCTCGGCTGAATTTACCCACATCTGGCGCAAGCTGATGGAGGGAGAAACCGTCACCTTTAACGGCAAGCATCAGCGCGTTCGCGACGCCAAACTGCTGTTTCCGCCACTGCAGCAGCCGCGTCCACCGCTCTATTTCGGCGGCTCGTCTGAGGTGGCGCAGGAGCTGGCCGCTGAGCAGGTCGATCTTTATCTTACCTGGGGAGAACCGCCGGCCCAGGTGGCAGAGAAAATAGCTCAGGTGCGAGAGAAAGCCGCCCGGCATGGTCGCCAGGTGCGTTTTGGCATCCGTCTGCACGTGATCGTCAGGGAAACCAACGAGGAAGCGTGGCAGGCGGCGGACAGCCTTATCTCCCATCTTGACGACGAGACGATCGCCCGCGCCCAGGCGGCTTTCGCCAGAACCGACTCCGTCGGCCAGCAAAGGATGGCGGCCCTGCACAACGGGCGACGCGATAAGCTGGAAATCAGCCCCAACCTGTGGGCTGGCGTGGGTTTAGCGCGCGGCGGCGCCGGGACCGCGCTGGTGGGCGATGCCGCCACCGTTGCCGAACGGATCAATGAATACGCCGCGCTGGGTATCGATAGCTTTATCTTTTCCGGCTATCCGCATCTGGAAGAGGCGTACCGGGTCGGAGAGCTGCTGTTCCCCCTGCTTGACGTCGCGGTGCCGTCCATCCCGCAGCCGCAAAACCTGCGCCTGCAGGGGGAAGCGGTCGCCAACGAGTTTATTCCGCGTAAAGTAGCGCAAAGCTGAGGAGACCGTGATGGCAAAATCACCCCATCCCCTGTTGTTACGCCTCGCCCCCTGGCTGCTGCCGGTAGGGACGGTCATTGTCTGGCAGCTGGCCTCGTCCGTCGGCTGGCTGTCGACGCGGGTGCTGCCCTCGCCGGAGGGGGTATTGAAAGCGTTCTGGACCCTCTCGGCCAGCGGTGAGCTGTGGCAGCATCTGGCCATCAGCTCATGGCGGGCGCTGGTCGGCTTCGCCATCGGCGGCTCGATCGGGCTAATACTCGGCCTGATCAGCGGCCTGTCTCGCTGGGGCGAGCGTCTGCTGGATACCTCGATCCAGATGCTGCGCAATGTCCCGCATCTGGCGCTGATCCCGCTGGTGATCTTGTGGTTCGGCATCGATGAGACCGCCAAGATCTTCCTTGTCTCGCTGGGCACCCTGTTCCCGATCTATATCAACACCTGGCACGGGATACGCAATATTGACCGTGGGCTGGTTGAGATGGCGCGCAGCTATGGCTTATCCGGCTTCGACCTGTTCCGTCACGTGATATTACCCGGCGCCCTGCCCTCAGTTATGGTCGGCGTGCGTTTTGCCCTTGGTCTGATGTGGCTGACGCTTATTGTCGCCGAAACTATCTCGGCGAATGCCGGCATCGGTTATCTGGCGATGAACGCGCGTGAATTTCTGCAAACCGACGTGGTGGTAGTGGCGATCATTCTTTACGCCATCCTTGGCAAACTGGCCGACGTCTGCGCCCAGCTGCTGGAACGGCTCTGGCTGCGCTGGAATCCGGCGTATCATCTTCAGGAGGCTAACGCATGAACACTGCCCGTCTCAACCCAGGTATCCCGCTGCTGCTGAACGGGGTGACGAAACGCTATGGCGACAACACCATTCTTAACGAGCTGGATCTGCATATTCCCAGCGGCCAGTTTGTGGCGGTGGTGGGCCGCAGCGGCGGCGGCAAAAGTACCCTGCTGCGCCTGCTGGCAGGTCTGGAAAAACCAAACGCCGGCGAACTGCTGGCTGGCGCGACGCCCCTGGCGGCGATCCAGGACGACACCCGGATGATGTTTCAGGATGCGCGCCTGCTGCCGTGGAAAACAGTGATTGATAACGTGGGGCTGGGGCTAAAAGGCGCCTGGCGCGACGCCGCCCTGCAGGCGTTGGCCAGCGTCGGACTTGAAAGCCGCGCACAGGAGTGGCCGGCCGCGCTGTCGGGTGGGCAGAAGCAGCGCGTTGCGCTGGCCCGCGCGCTGATCCATCGCCCGCGCCTGCTGCTGCTGGACGAACCGCTGGGGGCGCTGGATGCCCTCACCCGTCTGGAGATGCAGGAGCTGATCGTCTCCCTGTGGCAGGAGCATGGCTTTACGGTCCTGCTGGTCACGCACGACGTCAGTGAAGCGGTGGCCATGGCCGATCGGGTGCTGTTAATTGAAGAGAAGAAGATTGGCCTCGATTTAAGCGTGGATATCCCGCGACCGCGGCGCACCGGTTCGGCGAAGCTGGCCGAGCTGGAGGCTGAAGTACTGGATCGGGTGATGAAACGCGGCGACAGCGAGCGTGCGCCGCGTTTGTTTAGTCATGGCTGACCGGAGTAACTGTCTGCTGTCTGAACGGGGGCATATCGTCATCCGACATGTCCCCGGCTCGCGCGTTGCACAGCCGGGCTACCAACGCCAAATCAGCCGTGTATTCCAGGTCGGGTAAGCATCGCGCCGCCCGACAACATCACCACGCTAACGGGTAACCCGGACAGGGCGCAAGGCGCGCCGCAATCCGGGGTTATGGCACCGTTACGCCAGCGCCTTACTGATTTTCTCGAACAGGTCGCCAGAGAGATTCTCCAGCCCCTTCAGCTGCTCCAGCGCGGCGCGCATCAGCGCCTGTCGCTTCTCATCATAACGCTTCAGACGAATCAACGGCTCAATCAGGCGCGACGCCACCTGCGGGTTACGCTGGTTAAGCTCGGTCAGCATCTCCACCAGGAACTGATAGCCGCTGCCATCTTCAGCATGGAACGCCGCCGGGTTGCTGCTGGCGAAAGCGCCGATTAACGAGCGCACACGGTTCGGGTTGCTCATGCTGAACGAACGGTGGTTCAGCAGACCGCGCACGGTTTCCACCACGTTGGCTGCCGGGCTGGTGGACTGCAGGATAAACCACTTATCCATCACCAGACCGTCCTGATGCCATTTGTCATCGTACTCCTGCATCAGCGCATCGCGGCACGGCAACTCAGCGGCAACCGCCGCCGACAGGGCGGCCAGCGCGTCGGTCATGTTATCTGCCTGGTGATACTGCGTCGCCACCAGCTTATCGCCCAGCGTCGGTTCCGCAAACGCCAGATAGCGCAGGCAGGTATTGCGCAGAGCACGTTTACCAATATCGGCGTGCTCCACCCGATAGCTGTCGAGCTTATTGGCGTTATAAACCGCGAGGAATTCGTCCGCCAGTTCGTTCGCCAGGGTGCGGGTGAGCGCTTCGCGCACGGCGGCGATGGCGATCGGATCGATAATCGCGAACATCTCGGCGATTTCGTTGGCTGACGGCAGGGTTAAGATCTCAGCGGCCAGCGCCGGATCAATCTTCTCATCCAGCAGGATGGCGCGGAAGGCATCCGCTACGTGCACCGGCAGCGACAGCGGCTGCCCCTGCTGATGGCGGTTGACGTTCAGCTTGATGTAAGTCGCCAGCAGGCTCTGCGCCGCATCCCAGCGCGAGAAATCATTCCGCGCGTGACGCATCAGGAAGGTCAGCTGCTGATCGCTCCACTTGTATTCCAGTTTCACAGGCGCTGAAAATTCGCACAGCAGCGCCGGCACCGGCTGGAAATAAACGTTTTCGAAGACAAACGTCTGCTCGGCCTGGGTCACATTAAGCACCGGGTGTACCGGGTGACCGCCCTTCTGCAGGGGGATCACCTTGCCCTCGTTATCGTACAGCTCAATGGCAAACGGGATATGCAGCGGCTGCTTCTCGGCCTGCTCGGCGGTCGGCGGCGTACGCTGGCTGATGGTCAACGTATACTGCTCGGTCTCCGGATTATAGTCGTCATGCACGGTGACGATTGGCGTACCGGACTGGCTGTACCAGAGGCGGAAGTGCGACAGGTCGACGTTAGAGGCATCTTCCATCGCCTGCACGAAATCGTCGCAGGTGGCGGCGCTGCCGTCATGGCGTTCAAAGTACAGCTGCATCCCTTTCTGGAAGTTTTCTTCACCCAGCAGGGTGTGCAACATGCGGATCACTTCGGCACCCTTTTCATAGACCGTCAGGGTGTAGAAGTTGTTCATCTCGATAACCATATCCGGACGGATCGGGTGCGCCATCGGGCTGGCGTCTTCGGCAAACTGCAGCCCGCGCATGGTGCGCACGTTGTTGATGCGGTTCACCGCCCGTGAGCCGAGGTCGGAACTGAACTCCTGATCGCGGAACACGGTCAGCCCCTCTTTCAGGCTGAGCTGGAACCAGTCACGACAGGTGACGCGGTTGCCGGTCCAGTTATGGAAATATTCATGACCAATCACGCGCTCAATATCGAGGTAGTCTTTATCGGTGGCGGTATCGGTACGAGCCAGAACATATTTGGAGTTAAAGACGTTGAGTCCTTTGTTCTCCATGGCACCCATATTAAAGAAGTCGACGGCGACAATCATATAGATATCGAGGTCGTACTCGAGGCCAAAGCGCTCCTCATCCCACTTCATAGAGTTTTTCAGCGAGGTCATCGCCCAGGGCGCGCGATCGAGGTTGCCGCGATCGACGTACAGCTCCAGCGCCACTTCGCGGCCAGAGCGGGTGCGGAATGAATCGCGCAGGACGTCAAAATCACCGGCCACCAGCGCAAACAGGTAGCACGGCTTCGGGAACGGATCCTGCCACTGTACCCAGTGACGACCATTCTCCAGCTCCCCTTCCGCCATACGGTTGCCGTTGGAAAGCAGGAACGGGTATTTCGCTTTATCGGCGATAATTTTGGTGGTAAAGCGCGCCAGCACATCCGGACGGTCCAGATACCAGGTGATATGGCGGAAACCTTCCGCTTCGCACTGGGTGCACAGCGCTTCGCCTGACTGATACAGGCCTTCCAGCGCGGTGTTCGCCGCCGGGCTGATCTCATTGACGATGGTCAGGGTGAAATGCTCCGGCAGGCCGCCGATCACCAGCTGATTGTTTTCTTCTTTATAGTCACTCCACGGCTGGCCGTTCACCTGCAGAGCGATCAGGGTCAGATCTTCGCCGTCCAGGCGCAATGGCACATCAGACGCAGCCGCGTGGCGGGAGACCTTGCTCTCGGCCGTAACAACGGTTTTTGCGGCATCCAGGTCAAAGGTCAAATCGATATCGCTAATCAGATACTCCGGCGCACGATAGTCGTGGCGGTATTTGGCTTGGGGCTGTTGTGTCATAAAAAACCTTTAGCATCTTCGGTAAAGTGTCGTCCCAGTCTATTCCTGTTGTGTCAATCGCGCTATGCAGAATCTTCATCTTTTCAACGTGAAACACGGAAATCGCTACATTTTGTTAACACTCGCGGCACGAAATGCCCTCGACCCGACGCAAAGCTTGTGGTGTGATCCATGTTCAATATATTAAACTAGGCCTCGCAAATGACCGTCAGCGTCACCATTGCTCGCCATCGCGGGACAGAGTCGGGTAATAAAGGTATACTCCGCCTCCATTTTCCGCGTTGGTTTCGATGGAACGCTCCAGTGAGAGGATGCTACTGCGCACCATGACACAATTCACTTCTCCTGTACTGCACTCGCTGCTTGATACGGATGCCTATAAGCTGCACATGCAGCAGGCTGTCTTCCACCGCTACGGCGATGTGCATGTGGCGGCGGAGTTTCGCTGCCGCGGAGACGACCTGCTCGGCATCTATGCCGACGCGATCCGCGAGCAGGTGGAGTCCATGCGCGACCTGAGGCTGCGGGATGATGAATATCGCTGGCTGTCCACCCTTCCCTTTTTTCGCCAGGATTACCTCAACTGGCTGCGCGATTTTCGCTATGACCCGAGCCAGGTCACGGTCAGCAATGACAATGGTAAGCTGAACATTCGCCTTACCGGCCCATGGCGGGAAGCCATCATGTGGGAAGTCCCGCTGCTGGCGGTGATAAGCGAGTTGGTCCATCGCTATCGTTCACCAGAGATGGGCGTCGATCAGGCGCTCAACACGCTGGAACATAAGCTAGGCGACTTCGCCACCATGACCGCTGACCTCGATATGAGCGCCTTCCGTCTGATGGACTTCGGCACCCGCCGTCGTTTTTCACGCGAGGTGCAGGAAGGTATTGTGCGGCGTCTGCAGCAGGAACCATGGTTTGTCGGCACCAGCAATTACGATCTGGCGCGCCGTCTGAATTTAACCCCGATGGGTACCCAGGCCCATGAGTGGTTCCAGGCCCACCAGCAGATCAGCCCCAGCCTTGCCAGCAGCCAGCGGGCGGCCCTTGCCGCCTGGCTGGAAGAGTATCCCGACCAGCTGGGGATCGCGCTGACCGACTGCATCACTATGGATGCGTTCCTGCGCGATTTCGGTCCGGAATTCGCCACCCGCTATCAGGGGTTGCGCCACGATTCCGGCGACCCGGTGGAATGGGGAGAAAAAGCTATCGCCCATTATCAGAAGCTGGGTATCGATCCGCTGAGCAAAGTGCTGGTCTTCTCCGATAATCTCGACCTGGCCAAAGCCGTCGATCTGTATCGCCACTTCGCCTCGCGGGTGAAGCTCAGCTTTGGGATCGGCACCCGTTTAACCTGCGATCTGCCGCAGGTTAAACCGCTCAATATCGTGATTAAGCTGGTGGAATGTAACGGCAAGCCGGTGGCGAAACTCTCCGACAGCCCGGGGAAAACCATCTGCCACGATAAGGCCTTCGTCCGCGCCCTGCGCGAGGCTTTCGACCTGCCGCCGATTAAAAAGGCAAGCTAAAAAACATGGCCCGACGGCATTCTGCTATCGGGCCAATCAATATCACTCCTGCGGCAGACGGGTTCTGACGACCTCGGCAAAATACTCCGCGCCAGTTAGCAATATCTCATCATTAAAGTCGTAGCAGGCATTATGCAACGGTGTATTGCCCTGAGCATCTGAACTATCGCCGTTGCCTAAAAAGATGAAACAGCCGGGGATTTTTTGCAGAAAAGCGCCAAAATCCTCCGAAATCATCATCTGTGCGACGTTGCCGTCCACCTTCTCAGCCCCTACCACGTTAATCGCAGCGGTGACCGCCACATCAACGCATTGCTGCCAGTTCACCGTTGGCGCAAATTCATGGGTATAGCTGAACTGGCACGTCGCACCGTGCATCGCGCAAATCGCTTCGCTAATGGTACGCATTCGTTCTTCGAGCAGCATCTGCACCTCCGGTGCAAAGCTGCGCGTATCCCCTTTGATTTCGACGTGCGTCGGAATCGCATTGCGGATGCCATCGGTGTGCAGTTCAGTACAGGAAATGACCGCTGGCACGTTCGGATCAACATTTCGCGAAACAATTGTCTGCAAAGCCAGGATGATTTCCGCCGCAATGACCAGCGGATCTTTCGCCATATGCGGCCGCGCCGCATGCGCTCCCTGCCCTTTAATACGAATAATAAAGTTATCTTCACTGGCCATAATGCCACCGACTCGCGTGGCGATAGTCCCGGCTTTCATACCCGGCATATTATGCAGACCGTAGATTTCCTCTATGCCAAAGCGTTCAATAACGCCATCGTCCATCATCGCTCTGGCGCCATAGCCAGGTTCCTCAGCAGGCTGAAAAACAAAGCAGACCGTGCCGTTAAAATTCTGCCGCTGCAATAGCAACTGCGCCGCGCCCAGCGCAATGCAGGTATGACCATCATGTCCGCAGCCGTGCATCCGCTCGGCGGTCATGGAGCGGTAAGACCAGTCTCCCTGTTCGGTCAATTGAATGGCATCGATATCGGCACGAATAGCGATAACGCCCTTCCCGTCGCCGCATTTCAATCTCCCCACCACCCCGGTTTTGCCAATATCGCGGTGCACCTCAATGCCCATAGCTTCGAGCTTTTCGGCAATAAACCGTGAAGTATTCTGCTCCTCGAAGGCGCTTTCCGGATGGGCATGCAAATAGTGACGCCAGGCGATAAGCTGCTGCTTTAGCTGTTGCTGATTCATTCTCTGCTCCTGTAAACATTAGTCCATACGCTGGGCGCGCTGTAAAACCACCTGCAGCAGCACATTGGCGCCAGCAATCAGATCTTTGGCTGCGCTATGTTCTTTGACGTTATGGCTAATGCCATCGACGCAGGGGACAAAAATCATCCCGGCGGGACATACCGACGCCATAAATTGTGCATCGTGTCCGGCGCCGCTTGGCAAACGTCGGTAACTGAGCGCCTGACGCTCCGCCTCGGCTTCCACCGCATTGACGATCTCATCGGCAAAAATGACCGGATTAAAGCGCACCAGTGAGCGGCTGGTTATCTCCACGCCCTCTTCCTGCGACGTTTTCGCGACAAATTCGGCCAATTGTTGCTCCGCCAGACATAAGATCGCATTATCGGTATTGCGGAGATCCACTGACATGACGACATGGTTGGGAATGACGTTGATCAGATTAGGCTTTACGCTGAAATGTCCAACGGTAGCTACCTGATTACCACCAAGGCTTAGCGCCAGCTCACGGGCAAAAACAGCGATTTTCGCAGCCGCCAGCCCGGCATCACGTCTCATGGACATTGGGGTAGTACCCGCATGATTCGATACGCCTCTCAGGGTAAATTCCTGCCACGAAATACCCTGTACGCCGGTAACCACGCCAATATCAATCTGCTCTTTATCAAGAATTGGTCCCTGTTCGATATGCAGCTCAACGTAGCTATCTACCGCCATATCTCCCGGCTGACGTTCGCCTTTATAACCAATGTTACGCAGCGCTTCATCGAGCGTGATACCGTCGAGATCTTTTGCCGCGAGCGCCTGCGCCAACGGATACTCGCCGGCAAACACCACGCTGCCCATCATATCGGGCTGAAATCGCACCCCCTCCTCGTTAGTAAAGAAGGTTACCGCCAACGGTCGTCGGGTGCGGATCCCGGCATCCTGGAGGGTGGCAATCACCTCAAGGCCGGCCATAACGCCGTAGTTGCCATCGTATAACCCACCGGTGGCGACGGTATCGATATGTGACCCCATCATCACCATCGGCAACGTCTCCTCGCCGTGATAAACGCCGGTGACATTGCCGATAGCATCAATTGACACGCTCAGGCCCAGCGCCTTCATGCGGGCTACAACAAAGTCCCTGCCGGCTTTATCTTCGGCAGTCGCTGCCAGGCGGCATACGCCGCCGCCTGGCAGCGCACCATGTTCGCCAAGTGCATACAGGGAATCGATAAGCCGTTGGCCGTTAATCTGCAGATAATGACTCATATAACATCTCGCTAATAATGGTGGTTATTGGAACATGCCGTAAAAAATGGCAGATACGGTGATAAGACCGATCAGGGTGACGAAAACGTTGCTCGCTTTACCGCGCCAGGGGGCAAGCACCGGTAATTTATGAATGGCGTACATAGGCAACAGCAGCAGAATTGCCGCCCCGGTGGGACCGCTGATGCATTCGATAATACCGAGGATACTGGGGTTCTTGTACGCGGCGAACCAGCAGGTAAGCACCATAAACACCAGGATGACCGCGTCGACGAGGCGAATACCGGGTTTTTTCCCGCGTGCGGCGGCGGCCTCCAGAATCAGGTCGCGCAGCGATTCATAGGCGCCGATGTAGTGGCCAAGAAATGATTTAGTAATAGCGACAAAGGCGATAATCGGCGATAGCCAGGCAATAATCGGTGTATCGTACTGATTGGCAAGATAGGACAAAATCGACAGATTCTGGGCTTTGGCTTCCGCCAGTTGCTGCGGCGACAGGCTTAACACGCAGCTGAGAACAAAAAACAGCACCACCACCGTCATGAGCAGGATACCGTAGCGCTGGATCTGCGCACATTTACCCTCAGCGAGCGCCAGACCGTAACGCTGCTTCTGGCGCACCACCATCGGCGAAATGATGGGATAGTGGTTAAACGACATCACCAGTACCGGGAAGGTCATCCACAGGGATAACATGATCCCCTGCCCATCGCCCGTGGCGCTGAAGCTTACGGTTTGCAAAATTGCGCCGTTCCAGTGCGGAATCAGAAAAAGTGCCATAAAAATAAGCGAGATGATGAAGGGATAAACCAGGGTGCTCATCACCCGCATTATCAAACGCTGTCCGAAACGGACGATAAACATCAGCCCGAGGATCAGAACGATGGCCACCAGCGACCGGGGAGGCTCGGCCATTGCCAACTGGTGGGTGATAAAGCTCTGCGCGGTGTTGGTGATAGCCACCGCATACATAATCAGAATGGTATAGACGGCGAAGAAATAGATGACGGTAAATACTTTTCCCGCCAGCGCGCCAAAATGCTCGCCAATAACATCGGTAATACTGCTTTCCGGCGTATTGGAAGAGTAAATGAATCTCGCCAGACCGCGGTGAGCCAGATAAGTAATAGGAAAAGCGAGGACAAAAACAATCAGCAGCGGCCAGAAGCCGCCAATTCCGGCATTAATCGGCAGAAACAGCACCCCGGCGCCAATGGCGGTACCGAACAGGCCAAGGACCCAAACGGTATCTTCGCTATGCCACTTTGCGGGATCGGAATATCCTTTATTGATAATTATATTTTCAGTATTCATCGGTCAGGTTCTCTCTATGCATGACGCGAAAGCGCGTATGTTTTCGTTATGAGTCAGAACGCTTGTCATACCGAGGGCTTGTAGGGTAGGTAAGATGGCCCCCTTGTTATTGTCGATAGCGCTCAACCATTACGGCCAAACCAGACGATGTCTTCATAGACATCGGGTGATGTATCTCCTTCCGTGCTGATTAACAGAACCTGTGCATCGGCATTCAGGCGCAGCGATTCGGCAAGCTCGCGATACGCCGGTTGAGTCATCAGCGCATAAAGCACTCCTGTGCCAATAGCGCCGGATTCCCCGGAGACAAAAGGTTCGTCAGTACCTGGTCGCGGAGCGGCCAACAGGCGCATGCCGTTGGCCGCCAGACAATCGTCGGCGGAAATAAAACAGGTGGCATGGTCGCGGAGCATTGGCCAGCTGGTGATGTTAGGTTCACCACAGGCAAGCCCGGCCATCAGAGTTGACATATCCCCGCCGACGCTGTGCGGCAGTCCGTCATTAATGGTTGCCGAGCGATACAGGCAGTTCGCCTTGTGCGGCTCAACGATGATGATGGTGGGAGCCTGCTGCTGCATCTTTTCGATGAAATATCCCATGATGCTACCGGCAAACGACCCGACCCCGGCTTGTAAAAACAGATGCGTCGGCATCGGCGCTCCGCTTTCTGCCAGCTGCTGCCAGATTTCAACAGCGAGGGTCATATAGCCTTGCATGATCCATGTGGGGATCTGCTCGTAGCCCTGCCAGGCGGTATCCTGGAGTAGAACCCATCCCTGCTCGCGCGCGGTTTTGGCCGCCAGCCGAACTGTGTCGTCGTAGTTCAGTTCAGTAATCGTGCATTCGGCGCCATGCCGGCGAATATTCTGCGCGCGTACCGGTGACGAGCCCTTTGGCATATACACCACCGCACGCAGCCCAAGCTGCTCAGCCGCCCACGCCACGCCACGTCCGTGGTTACCGTCGGTAGCAGTCACAAATACGATGTCCTTGATACGCGCCTTAATCACTGGTGAATTAAGCTCGGCAAAGCTCAACGTATTAATATCTCGCTCAAGCAGAGCGGCGAGATATTTCCCCATCGCATAAGATCCGCCTAATCCTTTAAACGCATTCAAACCGAATCGCTGCGCTTCATCTTTTATATGGATCGATCCCAGCCCCAGCCGCTGGCTTAAAAATTCCAGCTTACGCAGCGGCGTGACCCGGTAATCAGGAAATTTTTGATGGAATGCCAGCACTTCGTTCCCCACGCTTTCATTCAGCAGACTCAAGTCTGCTCCCTGGCCATAGGGCTGCCGCCGGGCGTTAAGTTGAAATTTAATTGTGTCCACTATTCAGGCACCTCTATTTTCATATCGTCCTGCGACGATAACGTTATTTGCGACCATTCCGCCTAAACAACGGGTGCACGGATCCGTGCGGCCTGAGACAGGACGGTCGCTTTAAATTGGTTAAGTCAGAATGTGAGAGGCTTTTTGTCGCGATATACCGCTTTCCCACTGCCTGTGATGGTACACTGCGCCCGGCGGTTAATTGGCGCAAAGTTGCCCATCGCGCCGCAATTTTCACTCTGTTTTATCATTCTCACGCAACAACGTTGCATTAGTGAGGTTGATCACAGGCTTGCAGGACGAGATATATGATGAAACTTGACGCATGGGATAAAAAAATTCTTACGCTCTTGCAGCGTAATAATCGCTTGTCGCAACGGGAGATCGCCGATCGGATCAGCCTGTCTCCTTCGGCAGTCAATCGGCGTATCGCTGCACTGGAGGATGCAGGAGTGATTAAAGGCAGTGTTAGCTTAGTGGACGCCAGTAAAGTGGGAAGACCAATCACCATTATGGTGCAGGTGACCATTGAGAATGAACGTCTCGATCTGCTTGAGGAGGATAAACAGCGTTTCGTAACCTGTCCGCAAGTGCAGCAGGTCTACTATGTCACTGGCGACTTCGATTTTCTGCTCGTGATCAACGTCCGTGATATGGCGGAATACGAAGCGCTAACCCGTGAACTCTTTTTTGCCTCGGGAAATATCAAGTCTTTCCGGACCATCGTGTCGATGCAAAATGCGAAGCAGGAAATGACGGTCATTATCGAGTAAGTCGTGTAAAAGTCGACATGGGGAGCCAAAGAACGCCCCGGAGGTGTATTTATTTCCGAAATCCACCCTTCCCTGTGCGAAATCTACTTGTCTGATGGAAGATGACAGGTAACATAGATATCCCCCCGCTGTTGGGGGAAGAGACTTTTTTATTGGACTACATAGAGAGATTATTATGAGCGTTGTGCCTGTAGCCGACGTACTCCAGGGCCGCGTTGCCGTTGACAGCGAAGTCACGGTCCGCGGATGGGTGCGTACCCGCCGAGATTCTAAAGCTGGCTTTTCTTTCCTCGCCGTCTATGACGGTTCCTGCTTTGATCCTGTACAGGCCGTTATTAATAATTCTCTGCCCAATTACAATCAGGAAGTGCTGCGTCTGACCACCGGCTGCTCGGTGATTGTCACCGGTAAAGTCGTGGCTTCTCAGGGTCAGGGTCAAAGCTTTGAGATCCAGGCGACCAGCGTGGAAGTGACCGGCTGGGTGGAAGACCCGGACACCTACCCGATGGCGGCCAAGCGCCACAGCATCGAGTATCTGCGTGAAGTAGCGCACCTGCGTCCGCGCACCAACCTGATTGGCGCGGTAGCCCGCGTGCGTCACACCCTGGCGCAGGCGCTGCACCGCTTCTTCAACGAACAGGGCTTCTTCTGGGTTTCCACCCCGCTGATCACCGCCTCCGATACCGAAGGCGCCGGCGAAATGTTCCGCGTGTCGACGCTGGATCTGGAAAACCTGCCGCGTAACGATCAGGGCAAAGTCGATTTCGACAAAGACTTCTTCGGTAAAGAGTCGTTCCTGACCGTTTCCGGCCAACTGAACGGCGAAACCTACGCCTGTGCGCTGTCGAAGATTTATACCTTCGGCCCGACCTTCCGCGCCGAGAACTCCAACACCAGCCGCCACCTGGCGGAATTCTGGATGCTGGAGCCGGAAGTGGCCTTCGCCAACCTGAACGACGTTGCCGGCCTGGCGGAAGCGATGCTCAAGTACGTCTTCAAAGCGGTACTGGAAGAGCGTGCGGACGACATGCAGTTCTTCGCCGAGCGCGTGGATAAAGACGCTATCGACCGTCTGCAGCGCTTTATCACCGCTGATTTTGCCCAGGTGGATTACACCGACGCCGTCACCATTCTGGAAAACTGCGGCAAACAGTTCGAGAACCCGGTGTTCTGGGGCGTGGATCTCTCCTCTGAGCACGAACGTTACCTGGCCGAAGAGCACTTCAAAGCGCCGGTGGTGGTGAAAAACTACCCGAAAGACATTAAAGCGTTCTATATGCGCCTTAACGAAGACGGTAAAACCGTCGCGGCAATGGACGTTCTGGCGCCGGGCATCGGCGAGATTATCGGCGGTTCCCAGCGTGAAGAGCGTCTCGACGTGCTTGACGCGCGTATGGCAGAGATGGGGCTTAACAAAGAAGACTACTGGTGGTATCGCGACCTGCGTCGCTACGGCACCGTGCCGCATTCCGGCTTCGGTCTGGGCTTCGAACGCCTCATCGCTTACGTCACCGGCGTGCAGAACGTCCGCGATGTTATTCCGTTCCCGCGGACGCCGCGCAACGCGACATTCTAAATTTTTCTGACATCAATCTGAAAGGCCAGCGCAAGCTGGCCTTTTTTTATGTCAATTACTGTTAGTAAAATTCAACAACCTTAAACATCAAGACCCGGAAATCACAATTATGTTACGCACTGTTTCGGTGCATCCTGGTGATGTAGATCGCACTTTATGTTCATAACTGAGCAAAACCGCTGATAAATTTGCTCATTTTTTGACCTTTACCCGCACATCTTGCAAAGATAGAGACTGAATAAAAAGAATACGAATTCAATACACAAAATGAACGAATTGCCGCTTAGCCAAATTAATCATAAATAATTCATATAGATAGATAAGTAATGGCGTTTGCCCTTATCCGGTGGAACGGAATTTTGATTAAGTTCACAAAGTTCCGTTAAATACACATTTAGTTACATGATTTTTCGTTTTGTTACTCATATGAGATATTCGTAGCATTTTCCGGCTAGCGAAACGTTGTCGCGGATGGAAAGATGCCTTCAGACACCAAACTCTCATCAATGGTTCTGTAAGTTTTTATTGACAGAACTTATTGACGGCAGTGGCACGTGTTCATATAAAAAATATTAATGAGGGTAATAAATAATGATGAAGCGCAATATTCTGGCAGTGGTGATCCCTGCCCTGCTGGTAGCCGGTGCAGCCAACGCTGCAGAAATCTATAACAAAAACGGCAACAAACTGGACTTCTATGGAAAAATGGTCGGCGAGCACGTCTGGACCACCAATGGCGACACCAGTAGCGACGATACCACCTATGCCCGTATCGGCCTGAAAGGCGAAACTCAGATCAACGATCAGCTGATCGGCTACGGCCAGTGGGAATACAACATGGACGCGTCCAATGTTGAAGGTTCCCAGACCACAAAAACCCGTCTGGCGTTCGCGGGCCTGAAAGCGGGCGAATACGGTTCATTCGACTATGGCCGTAACTACGGCGCGATCTACGACGTCGAAGCGGCAACCGATATGCTGGTTGAATGGGGCGGTGACGGCTGGAACTATACCGACAACTACATGACCGGTCGTACCAACGGCGTCGCAACCTACCGTAACTCCGACTTCTTCGGTCTGGTTGACGGTCTGAGCTTCGCGCTGCAGTACCAGGGTAAAAACGACCATGACCGTGCGATTCGCAAGCAGAATGGCGACGGCTTCAGCACCGCAGCCACCTACGCGTTCGACAACGGTATCGCACTGTCTGCAGGCTACTCCAGCTCTAACCGTAGCGTCGATCAGAAAGCTGACGGCAATGGCGACAAAGCCGAAGCCTGGGCGACCTCTGCAAAATATGACGCTAACAACATCTATGCGGCCGTCATGTACTCCCAGACTTACAACATGACTCCGGAAGAAGATAACCACTTCGCTGGTAAAACTCAGAACTTTGAAGCAGTTGTACAGTATCAGTTTGACTTCGGCCTGCGTCCGTCCATCGGCTACGTACAGACCAAAGGCAAGGACCTGCAGTCGCGTGCTGGCTTCTCCGGCGGCGATGCGGATCTGGTTAAATACATCGAAGTGGGTACCTGGTACTACTTTAACAAGAACATGAACGTCTACGCTGCGTATAAATTCAACCAGCTGGACGACAACGATTACACCAAAGCGGCTGGTGTCGCCACTGACGACCAGGCGGCCGTGGGTATCGTTTACCAGTTCTAATCTGCAGTACACCCCTTCGTGATATGCCTTCAAAGCAGGACTTCGGTCCTGCTTTTCTGTATTCGTGAGACAAAGATCGTCTCTTTCGAAAACCTTCGCGCTTTTTGTCGCAAACGGTTGGCAATTCGTTATTCTCCCGTTAACCTGATAGCGGATTTCCCTTCAGTAATCACAATGGAACCTCGTCATGTTTGAGAACATTACCGCCGCCCCAGCCGACCCGATTTTAGGTCTGGCCGATCTGTTTCGTGCCGATGACCGCCCTGAAAAAATTAACCTCGGAATTGGTGTTTACAAGGATGAAACCGGTAAAACGCCCGTTCTGACCAGCGTCAAAAAAGCAGAGCAGTATCTGCTGGAAAATGAAACGACTAAAAACTATCTGGGCATCGATGGTATTCCTGAATTTGGTCGCTGCACCCAGGAGCTGCTGTTCGGTAAAGGCAATGCGATTATCGCTGATAAACGCGCCCGCACCGCGCAGACACCGGGCGGTACCGGTGCGCTGCGTGTCGCCGCAGACTTCCTCGCCAAAAACACCGACGTGAAACGTGTGTGGGTAAGTAATCCGAGCTGGCCGAACCATAAAAGCGTATTCACCTCTGCCGGGCTGGAAGTGCGCGAATACGCATACTACGACGCGGCTAACCACGCGCTGGACTTTGATGGTCTGCTGGCCAGCCTGAACGAAGCCCAGGCGGGCGACGTGGTACTGTTCCACGGCTGCTGCCACAACCCGACCGGTATCGATCCGACGCTCGATCAGTGGCAGCAGCTGGCGCAGCTGTCGGTGGAAAAAGGCTGGCTACCGCTGTTCGATTTCGCCTACCAGGGCTTCGCCCGCGGTCTGGAAGAAGATGCTGAAGGGCTACGCGCTTTTGCTGCTCTACATAAAGAGCTGCTGGTCGCCAGCTCCTACTCGAAAAACTTTGGCCTGTACAACGAGCGCGTCGGCGCCTGCACTCTGGTCGCCGCGGATCAGGAGACTGTAGACCGCGCCTTCAGTCAGATGAAGTCGGTGATCCGCGCCAACTACTCCAACCCGCCTGCGCATGGCGCCTCCGTGGTCGCCACCATTCTGAGCAACGATGCGCTGCGGGCAATCTGGGAGCAGGAACTGACCGATATGCGCCAGCGCATCCAGCGTATGCGTCTGCTGTTCGTCAATACCCTGCAGGAGAAAGGCGCGAGCCGCGACTTCAGCTTTATCAGCCAGCAGAACGGCATGTTCTCATTCAGCGGCCTGACTAAAGAGCAGGTGCTGCGCCTGCGTGAAGAGTTCGCCATCTATGCGGTAGCTTCCGGACGTATCAACGTGGCCGGGATGACGCCTGACAATATGGCGCCGCTGTGCGAAGCCATCGTCGCCGTACTGTAAGCGATAGTATTCGGTATAAAGAAAAAGGCCGCGAATGCGGCCTTTTTTATGTGTTCGCGTCATGTCTGTTACCAGACCGGCATCTCATCCTGCAGAAACGGGTTATTACGGCGTTCCTCACCCAGCGTCGACAGCGGACCATGGCCGGGAATAAAGGTCACATCATCGCCCAGCGGCAACAGCTTTTCCTTGATAGCCGCAATCAGCTGCCCATGGTCGCCGCGCGGAAAATCGCTGCGTCCCACCCCGCCTTTGAAAATCACGTCTCCGGAGATCAGCAGTCGGGAGGCGTCATCAAAAAAGACCACATGGCCCGGCGTATGGCCCGGGCAGTGCAGCACCTGCAGCGCCACATTCCCCACATTGACCACATCGCCTTCATTGAGCCAGCGATCCGGACACAGCGGTTGGCAATCCTCCAGGCCGAACATCCGGCTTTGCGCCGGTAATCCTTCCAGCCAGAACTCATCCTCTTTTTCCGGACCAATAACCGGTACGCCATAATGCTGCGCCAGTTCAGCCGCGGCGCCAACGTGATCGAGGTGGCCATGCGTCAGCAGGATCTGCATCAGCGTGACGCCAGCCTCCGCCACCACCGCTTTGATACGTTCAGCATCGCCGCCAGGATCGACCAGCGCCGCCAGCCGGGTTTGCCCGCACCAGATAAGAGAACAGTTCTGCGCGAACGCGGTAACCGGAATAATACGATAGTTCATGACGCTCCTTTCGTTACCAGTGCCTTACGGGACCGGTATCAATATGCACAAAGTTACTACGTGGGTAATATCCTACACCACCTGCGCGCATAGATAACGCCGCTTTGCGAATATTGCTTAACGAAATACCTTCAATATGGAAATCCATCGCCTGCCCCTTGGTGTGATAGCTGTGTTTCGCTACACCACGGCTTCGTGCGCGAAGCTCATCGTTGGTATCAAGGGAACGATAGCCAGAGATAAGCTGGACAGGTTTGTTGGTGCCAAGTAGTCCCTGCAACCGATAAAGATGATCGAACAGATTTGGATCGATGGACTTAATTTTATTCGCGCGATAGTCACGGAAAAAATGGTTAAGTCTTGCTAATTCATCCTGAATATAGCCTCTGCCATCGAAAAACTCCGCCCTGAGCGATTCACCGGTATGCAGGTTATTCAGCGTCAAAATACGCGGACGGGGGGTCGAGAGGGTGGCAAATGCCGGCGCAGGGAGAATGGCGGCAGCACCCAGCGCAGCGCCACCCAACGCCAGCAATCTGCGGCGATTAGCGTCAAATTTGTCCATGATAATCAGGTCTACAGTCAATGAATCGTTATATACTTTTTCCGCTTTGCGCGATGCCAGGATCAGCTCGCTATCGCTCGCCACGACCGAGATGTTGCCCGGCAAAGGAGAGCGTTCGCGCTAACCGCGCTACGCATTGAGCGGAATGATATGTATATGCACTTCTGGCGCACGAAAGGCACCTTACCGGGCATTATTGCCAACGTCAAGGCAGCCTCACCCCAGGAAAAAAGGGCGCTGCAGAGGTGCAGCGCCCTTTTTTACCCAGTGCTAGGACAACAAAATCCATTGAACTACTTCATTTACCTGATTAATTGTTCCGCTTTCGTCAGAATTTGTGCGCTGGATCGCGCGGTGATATCGTAATTGTAAATATCTGTTCGATATTGTGTACGTCCATCAGCGTCCACAAACGCCGTTAAGTAATATAAATTCACCGGTATATTTTGCCGAATATTGACATAGCGCGTATCCCCCTGCTTCAGGGCGTCGGATATGCGCGTGTCATTCCAGCCCGCGTCCTGCAGCAGCATATTGGCCAGCTCCGAGGCTTTATTGACCCTGACGCAGCCGGAACTGAGCGCACGGACATCCTTCTGAAACAGATTATGATTCGGCGTATCGTGCAGATAGATAGCATCCGAACTCGGCATATTAAACTTGTAACGCCCCAGTGAATTACGTGCCCCAGGCGCCTGCTGAAAACGGAACGGTAAATTGTTCTCGGTGATGGTTGACCAGTCAACCCGGTAAGGATCGATGGTCTCTTTACTGTTCCAGCCGCGCATCACGGTGTAGCCATGCTGCTCCAGATAGCCAGGATTATTACGCACCTTCGGCAGAATATCTTTGCGCGCCAGGGTGGGCGGTACGTTCCACGGCGGATTGACCACTACGTTGTTCAGCGCGCTGCTCATCATCGGCGTCTTGCGGTCCGGACGTCCGACGATCACCCGCGAGGCCAGCACCTGACTGCCGTCCTGGTAATAGACCAGCGAAAACGCGGGAATATTCACCATGATACCGGTCGATAGTTTGCCTGGCAGCAGACGTAGACGCTGAATGTTCAGCGCCAGCACGCCAGCGCGCTGCGCCGATGAGACATTGAGCCAGTCACGGGTGGATTGGCCGATGACCCCATCCGCCCCCAGCCCCTGCATGGCCTGAAAGCGCTTAACGCCCTCCACCAGCTGGCGATCGTACACACCGCGCGCCGCGGGCTTGCTCTTTTTCTTCGCCGAAGGACTCACCACGTCGCCGGGCAGAACGATATTGGCGGAATTTTCCAACATCCCGGTACGCTGGAGGATCTCGCGCAGCGCGCCGATATCATTGCTCCATTCTCCCGGGCGCAGCGAGCCGCTGCCGGTCATCTGCGGCCATGGACGTGAATCAGCCACCAGCGCCAGCAGCGACTGGTGCATGGCCTCATACTGCGGATGACGCGGAGCCAGGCCGGCGATAAACGCCGGCAGGGAGCCATTATCCAGCGCCAGCTGCCACTGGTTAATCACCGACAGCGGCGGGGTCGCCATCTTGTACGGTGTCGAGCTATATAACCAGCGGGTCCCCTGGGTGGGGATGCCGCTGATAAAGTGCAGATAGCCCATCATGGCATCAGACAACACCACATCGCGCGCCATGCCGCTGACGGCAGGATCGGTCAGCAGACTGACCCAGGTGGTAAACTGCGGCTGAAAACCGGCGATGGCGATCTCCGCCAGCTGCTGCTGGAACGCCTGCACCGCCTCGCGGTTTTCCCACATCGGTTTCATATCCCTGGCGGCGTATAGCGAGACCAGCGGATTCATAAAGACGGGTTTGTAGCCAGCCGGCAATAGCGCTTCGATCTGGGCGCGACTGTTCGCCGCGGCTTCCATCGACAGCGGCTGCTCACCGGCCAGCTTCGCGACCGCCGGCGATTGCCCGTCGCTTTGCGACAGCGCGACGGAAAGCTCTCCAGGCGTAGCGGAGCTATCACCTGGTACGACTTCAGGCTCTGCGGCCTGGACATTGAACAGCGGAGCAAATGCCATTGCCAGGCTCAGACTGAGCGCTGACAATGGACGACCATACCGTTTCTTAAGCAACATCCCTTGCCCCCTGTTGTCACACATTGCCGCCCACAAATTCGTGGGCTTTAACACAGTATATAAAGACGAAAAGGCTTTTGCCTTACCTAATGTAAAGAAGCTTAAAGATTATACCACCCTCGCATAGCAAGCTGGATAGCAAAAAGGGCAACTTAACGTTGCCCTTTTCAGCGCTTACCCGCCAGTAGTGAGCTGCATCGTCAGGAGGCGTCGGCCGTTCCCGGCAGCGCTTCCGGCAGCGGCGCGGCAAACCCGCGCAGCCCCACGACGTGCACATGTTCGTGATTATTGAACACCTTACGCACCAGTTTATAGGTAGTGCCTTTTTCCGGACTGATGTTCTCCGGCGCTGCGATAATCAGCTGCATCTCCAGACGTTCGCACAGCTCGAACAGGGTGGCGATGGAGCGGGCGTCGAGACGCGCCGCTTCATCGAGGAACAGCAGACGGCAAGGCGAGATATCCTTGCCGCGCAGGCGACGGGATTCATCTTCCCAACTCTGCACCACCATCACCAGAATCGACATCCCGGTACCGATAGCTTCCCCGGTAGACAGCGCGCCGGACTCCGCGCGCAGCCAGCCGTCGGAGCCGCGGTTAACTTCCACTTCCATCTCCAGATAGTTGCGGTAGTCGAGCAGCTCTTCACCGATGGTTTGTGGCGTGCGCTGCCCCATGTCGATCTGTGGGTTGAGACGCTGATAGAGCTTGGCCAGCGCCTCAGAGAAGGTCAGACGATTGCTGTTAAACAGATCCTGGTGCTGCTCATGCTGCTCGGAGAGCACGTCGAGCAGCATCGAGTGGGTCTCACGCACATTGACGTTCAGACGCACGCTGTTGACCTGGCCGAAGGAGACGCTCTGCAGACCCTGGTTGAGCATCCGGATACGGTTCTGCTCGCGCTGAATGGTTTTGCGAATAATGTTGGCCACGCTGCGGGAACTGATCGCCAGCTTCTGTTCACGGTTGGTCAGCTCTTCGGTCAGGCGGCTGAGCTCGATCTCCATCTGCTCGATCGCTTCCACCGGATCATCGGTGCGAATAATATCCTGACGAATACGCTCGCGCAGATGCTGGTATACGGCAACGAAGAACTGAATTTTGCGCTCCGGACGCTTCGGATCTTCCGAGATACGCAGCACGTCACGCAGATGTTCGTTATCGGCGACCGCCAGACGCAGCGCCCCCAGCGCCTTATCCGACATTGAGCGCAGCTCATCGGCGGAGAGATAGGCCAGCTCGCGGCGATGCAGACGACGTTCGACGCCGTTGTCTTTCACCAGACGCATCACCGCGCACCAGCCCGCCTTGGCGGTCACCACCTGCTCGCGCATTTCGCAGTAATCGCGCTCCAGCTTGCGCAGTTTACGGGTCAGGTTGTCCATTTCCGCTTCGCAGAAGGTCAACGCTTTCTCCAGCTGATTGCGTCGGGAGCGGTTATTGCTCAGCTGCATGTGCAGTTCATCGCGACGCGCGCGAGCACGCTCTTCCGCGCCGGCGTCGGCGCGCACGCCAATGTCCTGCAACTCTTTATACAGATCGTTGAGCAGCTCTTTCTTGGTGTCATACGAGCTCTTCAGCGAGGCCAGCACCTGATTGTACTGACTAAGCTGCGCCGCATGGGCACGCATCGCGTCGCGCGCGCGGCTGCGTTCGGACTCCGCCTGCTCCAGACGCTGGCGCAGCTTCTCGTTGAGATCGCTGTTGCCGCTGAGCATTTCCGCCGAATCGGAGTAGCTGAAGTGGGCCCTGCGCTGCACAACTTCCGCCAGGGCAAAAGCCTGCTGACGCGCATCGCGCTGGGTTTGCTGCGCATAGGCGTAATCTTCTTTCAGCTGCTCAAACTGCTCCGGATCGCTCTGCAGCACCGAAACAATAGGCTCCAGCTTCGCCAGCTGGTTACCGTGCTGCTGAATAAAGCGCGCGGCCTCCTGCGCTTCGTCCAGACGTTCCTGGATCTCGTCCACGCGGTCGGCCAGCGTATCATCCGCCAGCAGGTTCAAGCGCGGCAGCAGGCGGTTGAGCGCCGACACGCCCTCTTTCGCCTGCTCGTACTGCACACGGTTCTGTTGGTTATCGCTTTCATGGGCGCTCAGCGCACGCTCCAGCTCGCCGCGGCGGCTGTTGAGTTTGCGGATCTCTTCTTCCGGATCGTCCTCGAAAGCCACCGCCAGATGGCTGCCGATAAAGCGGCTGAAGGCCTGGTGCAGGCGCTGGGTTTTCTGCACATCGAACGACAGGGTCGCAAAACGCTCTGACAGCGATTCACGCTCGGCATGCAGGGTTTCAATGCGGTTTTCACGTGCCGCGCGGCCAAACAGCGGCAGCGACGGGAAGCGCGAATAACGCCACTGGCGATCGGCAATCTTCACCACCACCGCTTTTTCCAGCTCGTCGACGCTGAATACGCTGTCGTCAAAGGATTGCGGATCGCCTTCGATCAGATAGAGATCTTCCGGGCAATCTTCCAGCCCCTCAAGCTGCTCGGCTACCCGCGACAGATCCGGAACCACGATCGCATGGCGCGACGGACCATACAGCGCGGAGAAGTACGGCGCATCGTCGAGGCTAACATCATCGTAGATCTCGGACAGCAGAACGCCGCCGAACCGTTCCGCCAGGGCGTTGAGGCGCGGATCTTCCGAACCGCCCGGCTGGCTGAGACGCTCGATTTCTTCGTCGATGGCGCGCTTGCGGGCGCCGACCTCGTCACGTTCAACGATAGCCTCTCGTTCACGCTCCAGCAGCTGCTGCAGGTATTCGGTGACCTCCTGGCCGGACGCAAACTGCTCGCCGCTTTGCTCGCACAGCTGGTTAAGGCTGTTCTGCGCCGCCAGCCAGACCGGCGCCCGACGCATCAGCGTCTGGGTACGCGACTGCAGTTGCTCCAGCTCCTGACGCAGCGCCATGCGCTGCTCCTGAGCATTGGAGACGCTGTCGGACAGCGACGCGATGCGCGCTTCCAGCTCCTGATGCAGCGTTTCCAGATCGTCGATATCGTAACGTTTACCCTGGCGTTTGCAGAACTCGGCCAGCTGACGCTCAGCGTCCTGCTGCTCGCGCAGACGCTGTTCAAGCTCGTTGAGGCGGCTGCGCAGCCCCTGCGCCTGCTCGGCCTGGTGGCGCTGGTTCACGCCGTCGCGCAGCAATTCGCGCGCCACGTCCCAGGCTTCATTGCGCGCCAGCGGGCCGTTAATCGCCGCCACCAACTGGTAAGCCTGTTCAAACTGGCTGTGCGCGGTTTGCGCCACGCTCATTTTCTGTTCCAGCGACAGCATTTTCTCCGTCGCTTCCTGCTCTTTCGCCTGGAAGGTTTCCAGCCACTCGTCGGCGCTCTCCGGGGTCAGATCCGGCAGATGGCACAGCGCCTTCGCGCGCTCCAGCGCCTGCAGCGCCTGGTTATACTGAATGGCGCGGGTCTGCTGCACATCGAGCGCCTGCTGATAGTCGGCGAGCTGGCTTTTCAGCTCATCCACTTCCAGCTCGGCGGCCTCAGCGCGGGCTTCGTTCTCTTCCTGACGATCGACGGCTTCCGCCACCACTTCATTCTGCTCTTCCAGACGGATCTGCAGCTCGTCGAGATCCGCTTCGTAGCGCTCGATTTTTTCCTGCTGACGCAGCGCAGTCTGCACCAGGTTCAGGTGATCGCTGGCGGCCTGGTAATCGGCTTCCAGATCGCCCTCCGCGCCGTTATGCTCCTGCAGTTCGCGCGCCATGTCGACGTGCTTATACTGCTCAGCCGCCAGCTGCGAACGCGAGGTGAAGAGATCGCGGCGATACTCCAGCGCCTTATCCAGGTGAATGCGCCTCTCGTTGGCGTGACGCATATAGTCCGCCGCCACGTAGTTGGTGGCTTCGCTGATCAGGTGTTTAAACAGATCGCGGTCGGACTGGGTAACGCGAATGGCTTCCAGCGTCATGCGGTTTTCCCGCAGCGCCGCTTCCATATCCTGGAACGCTTTACGCACGCCGCTGTTTTCCGGCAGCAGGTAGTCGCGCAGCGAGCGGGTAATGGTGCTGGAGATCCCGCCGTACAGCGAGGCCTCAATCAGGCGGTAGTACTTGCTACGATCGGAGGCGGAACGCAGGCGACGCGCCACCACGCCCAGATCGAACATTAGCGAGTGATATTCGGTGATCGAGTTGAACTGTTTAAACTGGACCCCTTCCATCGCCTCGAGTTTATCTTTCAGCTCGTTGAGGCTCACGACGCGCGCCTGGCGATCGTTCAGCGTTTCGGTCAACAGCTGGGTCGGCAGGATAGAGGTCGGCAGTCCCTGAATGGCGAAAGGTTTAATATCGACTTTACGATCGCGCCCGGCGACCTGCTGCAGGCGCACGCCGACCACCACGCGCTGGTGGCGGGAGTTGATCACATCGAGTACCGAGTAACACACCCCGGCGCGCAGCTTACCGTGCAGGCCTTTATCGCGTGAGCCGCTGGTGGCCCCCGCTTCGGTGGTGTTACGGAAGTGCAGCAGGGTTAAATCCGGGATCAGCGCCGTGACGAAGGCCGCCATGGTCGTGGACTTACCCGCGCCGTTCCCCCCGGAGAGGGTGGTCACCAGTTCATCAAGATCAAAGGTCCGGGCAAAGAAGCCGTTCCAGTTAACCAGCGTTAGCGAGCGAAACTTACCGCGTTCAATCATTACTCTTCCTCCCCGCTATCCGGCTGGTTTTCTTCATTCTCATCATTGAGCTGCAGGTGATTTTCCAGGGCCATCGCTTCCCCGTCGCGGATCAGACGGCGCTGCGCTTCGCGCGGGTCGTCGCCGGCGCGCACATCGGCGCCAAAGCGGAATACCGATTCGGTAATGCGAAACTTGCTGCTATCGTGGCCCATAAACCACACCATCCCCAGACGGCGTAAGCGGTTAAGCGAGGCCCGCATTTTTTCCTGCAGCTTCTGGCGGTCCAGATCCGAACCGGTGGAACGGTTGTTCACCAGCTTCAGCAGCCTGGATTCATCGGCCAGGGTCAGCAGCTCGTCATAGAGCTCCTGCTGGGTAAAAATCCCTTCGTTCGCCAGGCGCTCCGGGCTGAGATAGAGATAGCAAAGAATTTTGCCCACCATCATATCCAGCTCGGACAGTACCGAGCGCGAAATCAGCGTGGTGGACCGCGGGCGCAGGTAGAAGAATCCCTCCGGCGCGCGGATCAGCTCGACGTTATAGCGAGCGTAAAACTCTTCCAGGTAATCCTGAAAATCCATCAAAAATGCGTGATTATCCAGCTCGTCGAGACCGATATGACGGCCCGCGCGCAGGGCGCTGTCCAGCGCCGGAAATAACGGATTGGCCAACGCCTGCGCCAGCTTAACCGGCATCACTTGTTCAATATTTGTCAATGACATGCGCCTGTACCTTGGCTCCGTAATCATTAATCGGCTGCCATTTTGCCGGCAGTCCGGTGAAATCTGCCTGGGCGACGCCCAGCTGTACCGCCTGATCCACGACGATCCGCGCCACGTCGAAGTGACGCCCGCGCGGATACTGCGCCAGGAACTCCCGCGCCACCAGGCCGAGATCCAGCGGTATTCCTTTCTCTTTATAGACCGCCAGCTGCGCTTCGATCAGCGCCGCCAGCTGCTCGCGAATTTCGTTAAACTCTTCAAATTCGAGGTCCGCCGGCAGCTCGCCGGTGACCTCTTCATCGCGCAGGGCCATCTCTTCATCGCGCATATCCAGCAGGCGGTCGGCGTTGGCGTAAGTTAGCGCCCACGGTTCATCAAAATAGGTCTGTACCGACTGGCGCAGACGCTGGGCGAAGACGCGGTTCTTATCCATATCGATAGCGGTACGGATAAACTTGTGCACATGGCGGTCGTAGCCGATCCACAGGTCAATCGCCTGCTGACCCCAGCTGACGATGCGGTCGAGCTTGCTTTGCAGATCGAACACCAGCCGATCGACAAAATGGAGATCGTCGCGCGCCATGGTCGAGTCCTGAATGCGCAGCAGGTTCGCCTGCAGCTTATCCCCTGCCGCATCCAGCGTATCCTGCAGTTCGCGCAGGGTGCCGGAGGTTTCCGACAGCAGCAGTTCACAGCTGGAAATCGCCGCGCGCCAGTCTTTATTCAACAACTGCGCGATATCGTCTTTCACCAGCTGCTGCTGCTCATCCATAATGCGCTGCGTCAGGTCGATGCTGTCGAAAATTTCCGCTACGGAATACTTCAGCGGCGCAAAAACGTTGCGATGCCAGTGGAATTCATCACCGCCCTCTTCCGCGGCGTCCGCCGCGCGCTTCAGCTCGCCGGCGACGATCGACAGCTGCATCGAGAGACGCAGCGTCGAGAATTCGCGCTGACGGATATAATAATCGGTGATCCCAATCCCCAACGGCGTCAGGCGATAGATCGCATTGCCTTCGGTAATTTCGCTGGTAAAGCGGTTCAGCAGACGCTGGCGCACCAAATCGTTGATCGCGTTATTGGCGCGCTGGCTGATGGTTTCGCTGGTCTGCTCAAACGCATCACTGACGTGGCGGAACGCATCCACCAGTTCACCCTCGCTCATTTCCCCTTCCAGTCGTTCACCATTCAGAGTGGCGATCGCCAGCAGGAAAGAGAGTCTGTCGACCGGTAGCGAGATTGAAAAATCATTTTTTCTGGCCCAGGCAACCAGTTCGGGGACTGTCTGGGAAAATTCACTCATACTTTATCCTTGCATCTGCGGCTATGAGCCTGGCTCTTAAGCGCGGTGACATGAATATAACGGCCCAGGCTGAGATACGGCTCCTGACGACAGTAGCGCGTCTCCAGCGCCAGCAGCGCCGCATAGCTGTCATGCTGTTGGCGTTTTTCACGCAGATAATCATGAAACACCCGCACGCCGGTTTTGCTGACGATCTGCCAGCCAATCTCTTCCAGCCAGTGATAAACCTGCTGTGGTTCACGCGGATAATCCGGCGACAGCGTGCGTTTTTTCTTTTTTGGCATGCCCAGTTGAACGTAATCAAAATTACCGGCAACCATATTGTGCATCAACAGGCCGTTAGCATTGTAGAACATCAATGACAGTCCACCGCCAGCACGCAGCGTCGACCACAGGGTATGCAGTATTTCCTGGGGCTCCGCCACCCACTCCAGCACCGCATGAAACAGTACCAGATCGACCGGGCTTTCCAAATGCTGCGCAATATCCTGAGCCGCGCATTGTACAAAATGCATGTTGTCGATCACACCTTTATCGGCGGCCGCCTGGCGGGCGCGAGCCACCATCTCAGCGGAGAGATCGCAGAGCGTCACGTGATGGCCCAGTTGCGCGACTTTGATGGCCGTTTGCCCTTCGCCGCCGCCGGCATCCAGCACCCTCAGCGGTCCCGGCCCCAGCTGCGCCAACAGCGGTTCCAGATCCTGCCAGAGGATCGCCTGACGCAACTGGCCTTTTGTGGTGCCGTAAATATTGCGCGAAAACTTTTCAGCAATGTCATCGAAATTGCGATCCTGCACGAGTGACTCCACAAGCCAACACAAAACCGCTATTTTGTCATACCCGCGCCGAGAATGAAGCGATCTGTTATAAGATCCGAACATAACTTTGGTTATATGGTTAAAAAAGGAACCATCTGGCATGCTTTTCACGCTAAAAAAGATCGTCGGCGGCCTGCTGTTGCCGCTACCCGCCTTACTGTTGCTGATCGGTATCGGGATCGCGCTGTTATGGTTCAGCCGCTTTCAGCGTACCGGAAAGCTATGCGTGAGCCTCGGCTGGATGCTGCTGACGCTGCTGAGCCTGCAGCCCGTGGCCGACAGCCTGCTGAAACCGATTGAAGATACCTACCCCACCTGGCGCGGCGAGCAGCCGGTGAACTACGTGGTGGTGCTGGGCGGCGGCTATACCTGGAATCCGGAGTGGGCGCCAAGCTCTAATCTTATCAATAACAGCCTGCCGCGCCTGACGGAGGGCATCCGCCTGTGGCAGGCGAATCCCGGTTCGAAAATGATCTTTACCGGCGCGGCGGCGAAAACGAACCCCGTCAGCACGGCGGAAGCCGGGGCGAGAGTGGCGGAGAGCCTTGGCGTACCTCGCAGCGATATCATTGTGCTCGATCGGCCGAAAGATACAGAAGAGGAAGCGCTGGCGGTGAAGCGCGCCATCGGCGACGCGCCCTTCCTGCTGGTCACCTCGGCGTCACACCTTCCGCGGGCGATGATATTCTTTCGCCATGCCGGCCTGGATCCGCTTCCCGCGCCGGCCAATCAGCTGGCGGTGACCTCGCCGCTCAATCCGTGGGAGCGGGCCATGCCTTCTCCAGTGTGGCTGATGCACAGCGACCGGGTCGGCTATGAAACCCTTGGTCGCGTCTGGCAATGGCTGAAAGGCAGCTCAGGCGAGCCAGGGCAGGAGTGATTTTGCAGCGAGGTCAAAACGGGCGCGATCAAAGCGCCCGGTGTTGACCAGACTATCCACCTCATCCCACAGCAGATAAAGCCAGCGCCGCCAGACAAAGGCCTCGGAAACTGGCGCCTGCTGCAGGTAGCGCCACAGCAGCTGTTCCGCCTGGCCGCCTTCAGCAAGGCGGAACAGTTCATACTCGCGTGGCGCCCACAGCATCATCCCCGGCCCCACCATCGCCAGCAGCTGATCGCTGCGTGGATCTTTTAGCATGCTGCGCAGAGTGAAGTTGCCATGCACCAGCACAGCATTATCATTGAAATCGCGGAATAGCTCCGGAAGGCACTCGCGGGAGCGGAACAAAAGGCGCTTATCCTGCATGGTGAGACCGGTGTCCTGATACAGGTTCAGGGTGCTCCACAATATCTCTACCCGCTGGCGGTACCAGTTCGGCCACAGGTTTTCCTGGGTATTGTCGACCATTCCCACGCAGCCGCCACTGTCCTGCCGATGCCACGCCAGCAGCGCCTCGACGATTTGCTCCTGCAGTTGCTCCCAGCGCGCCGGGGTGCGCGTCGGCGCCTCCACCGGTACGCCGCGCAGGCGCTCAAGCAACAGCACATCTGGTCCGGGATGTTCTTCGTGCGTCATGACGCCATAAACCACCGGCATACGCACCGTACCATTACGCGCCAGGGTCGAGATCTTCCATGCCAGCTGCCGCGCCACGCCGGGCGTGGTGAAACTTCGCGCCAGCAGCGGCATCGGGTTTCCCTGCGCATCGTACAGGAACCACAGCGCCGTAGCGGCTTGTTCACTGACACACTCCACCCGGCTTAGCTTTTCGCCAAGAAGATGACTGAGTTCGGTTCGCAACTGTTCCATTGTCGATTACCCCTATGAACACTACTGGTTTCATAATGAGCGCCCGCACCTGGGTTGTCATCGGATAAGATCAAAAAGGGGTAAAAAAAGCGAAAAACTGACGGGGATGTCCCC
Source organism: Klebsiella sp. 64 (assembly GCF_018223915.1). Taxonomy (NCBI): domain Bacteria; kingdom Pseudomonadati; phylum Pseudomonadota; class Gammaproteobacteria; order Enterobacterales; family Enterobacteriaceae; genus Klebsiella; species Klebsiella sp. 64. Next base: position 49,539 of record NZ_JAGRQZ010000013.1, on the reverse strand, counting down.
TCCAGCAAGGAGGGGACAGAGGACTAACGCAGCTCAGCGCGGACGCGCTCCAGATCTTCCGGGGTATCCACGCCGGTGCCGGGCACTTCCGCCGCCACGGCGACATGGATTTTCTCGCCATACCACAGCACTCGCAGCTGCTCGAGCATTTCAATCTGCTCCAGCGGGCTCGGCGCCCAGCTGACATAGCGGCGGATAAAGCCGGCGCGATAGCCATAGATGCCGATGTGACGCAGCAGGGAGTCACCGATGGTCTCGCGGGTTTGGGCAAAGCGATCGCGATCCCAGGGAATAGTCGCGCGGGAGAAATAGAGCGCGTAACCCTTGGCATCCATCACCACTTTGACCGCATTCGGGTTAAACGCCTCTTCCGCATCATGGATCGGTACCGCCAGGGTCGCCATTCCGCTGCTGCTGGCAGCCAGATTCTCCGCCACCTGGCGGACAATCGCCGGGGGGATCATCGGCTCATCGCCCTGAATATTGACGATAATGGTGTCATCGCTGAACGCACACTTTTCCACCACTTCCGCCAGCCGTTCGGTGCCGGACTGATGGTCGGCGCGGGTCATACAGACCTCGCCGCCGGCGGCTTCAACCGCCCGGGCGACATCTTCGTGATCGGTGGCGACAATAATGCGATCCGCGCCGGATTCGCGAGCGCGCTCCAGCACATGGACAATCATCGGCTTACCATTAATGTCCTGCAGTGGTTTTCCCGGCAGGCGCGTGGAGGCGAAACGCGCAGGAATAATGACCACGAAACTCATGAGTGACTCTCTTCTAGCGCCAGCGGACGCGCCTCTGTCTCCAGCAGCACCGGGATACCGTCGCGCAGCGGAAACGCCAGGCTATCAAGTTTGCAAATAAGTTCTTGCTTATCCTGACTGTAATACAGCTTGCCGTTACAGACCGGGCAGGCGATGATTTCAAGTAAACGGTGATCCATGTTTCCTCCTGATGGACCGGATAGATTTCTCAGCAGCATATCACAGGAAGGCAGGCGCCGGGATCAATCGGCGTCGATTTCCCACCCCTGCTCCTGGCCGACAAACAGCCCTTCCGGCAGGCGTCGGCACAGGATCCGCTCTGCCGATTGCCAGCGTGCGAAGTCGTTAATCGCCCGGCGCAGCCCCTGCTCCAGACCACGGGTGATCTTCACCCCCTCCTCCAGCCACAGAGCGAAGATCTCCAGCTCCCGGCTTTTGCGATGTATTTTACTGTCCATCCGCCCGACCAGTTTTCCCTGGTGCAGCAGAGGCAGTACGAAGTAGCCATACTGACGCTTCGGCGCCGGGGTATAACACTCCAGGCGATAGCTGAAGTTGAACAGCTGCTCAGCGCGTTTCCGATCCCAGACCACCGGGTCGAAGGGCGAGAGCACGGCGCTATGGCTGGCGGTCAGCTTACCGCCGGGCGCGGTCTCCAGCTGCGCCAGCGCCTCGTGATGCAGCCACATCTCGCCGAGTGCTTCCACGTTAACCGGCACCACCAGCCCCTCTTCCTGCCAGGCCGCCAGCAGACCCGGTAGCGCCGGCTGGCGCAAGCGATAGTAATCGGCCAGCCACTGGGCGCGGAAGATGCCGAGGCTACGGGCGCTATTGCGCAACATAATGGCCTCTGCGTCTTCGCGGGAGAGCGCGTCGCGCTCGTCGTCCCAGTCCGGCATCACCCGCCGGGTTAGATCATACACGCGGTGAAAATTGCGCCGCTCCACCACCATCACTTCGCCGGCGGTAAACAGCCCTTCCAGGTGGCGCTTATGCGGTTTCCACTCCCACCAGCCGCTGGCGCCTTTGCGCGGGTGGGTAAAATCCGCCGAGCGAACCGGGCCGTTTTGCCCGATATGCGCCACCAGCTCGGCAATACTCCCGGCATGCTCCTCCATCCACGCGCGATGGTATTTCCAGCCCATATTGTCGGGATTCAACATGCGATGGCGCACCAGGGCGAAATCGCTGTGCGGCAGAAAGCAGGCTTCATGCGCCCAGTATTCCATTAGCTCGCCGTTGCGCAGCGACTCATCCAGCCAGTGCTGCGGATAGCTGCCAAGACGGCTGAACAGCACCAGGTAGGGGCTGCGGGCCACCACGTTGATGGTATCGATTTGCAGCAGCGACATCTGCTGGATGGTGGAAAGAATGTCTTTCGGGCGAGCGCGACGTCGGGGCTTCTTTAACAACCCCTGCGCCGCGAGATGGAGGTGGCGCGCCTCGTTAAGCGATAGTTGCAATACCGACATGCAGGTTCTCCGTCAGGAATTCCAGCACAGCGGCGAGCAAAGCCGGCGCGTCAGTTAACGTTGCGCCAACGTCGCTAAGTCCGCAAGCAACCGCTGTGCGCGTTCATCGGCCATTATGGCGTCGACCGGTAAATACCACCAGTTTGCAGCGGCGAAATCGCGACATTTCACGGCATCTTTCTCGGTCATCAGCAGCGTCTGATCGGCGGTCACCAGGGCGGCGACATCATCCTGGCTCAGCGCCTGATGGTCCGCCAGCGCCACGGTTTTGACCGGCTGGACGCCGCAGCTTTCGAGGGTGGCGAAGAAGCGCGGCGGATGGCCGATGCCGGCCATCGCCACTACGTTCGTGAAGGTGGAGACATCGCGACGTTCGCCGGTAAGCAGGTTAACCGCCATCCCTGGGCGCAGCCGCATCGGGATCTCACCCGGACGCGCCACGCCGCCGTTAACGATAACCGCATCAACGCTTTGCAAGCGCGACGCCCGCTCGCGCATCGGCCCGGCAGGCAGCCACCAGCCGTTGCCAAAGCGGCGCACGCCGTCAATAACGACAATTTCTCTGTCCCGCGCGAGCTTATAGTGCTGCAACCCGTCGTCGGTCACAATCATCTGCAGATCGTGCGCGCTGAGCAATGCTTTTACCGCGTCGCTGCGTAGCGGAGCGACAGCGACCGGGGCACCGGTACGCTGATGGATCAACACCGGTTCATCACCCGCCAGCGCCGTACTGGTTCTGTCGTCCAACACCAGCGGATAGCGTTCAGCTTTACCGCCGTAGCCGCGAGACACGACGCCAACGCGAATACCGCGCTGCTGCAGCTGCTCCACCAGCCAGATCACCACCGGCGTTTTGCCATTGCCGCCGGCGGTCAGGTTACCAACCACCACCACCGGCACCGGCGCGCGCCAGGCTTTTTGCCACCCCAGCTGATAGCTGAGGCGAATCACCCCGCTCACCAGGCCATACAGCCAGGAGAGCGGCAGCAGCAGGCGCCACAGCGGCGATTCCCCGGACCAGATGCGCGCGATCATTCGCCGAATTGCATCTTATGCAGCTGGGCGTACACGCCCTTATGCTCCAGCAGATCATGGTGCGTTCCGCGCTCCACGATCCGCCCGTCTTCAACCACCACGATTTCATCAGCCTGCTCAATGGTCGACAGACGGTGAGCGATAACCAGCGAGGTACGGTTTTTCTGCAGCTCATCCAGCGCCGCCTGAATGGCACGCTCGGACTCGGTATCCAGCGCCGAGGTGGCTTCATCGAGGATCAGGATCGGGCTGTTACGCAGCAGCGCGCGGGCAATAGCAATACGCTGGCGCTGGCCGCCGGACAGCATCACGCCATTCTCGCCGATGATGGTATCCAGACCATTATCCATCTTGTTAATGAAATCCATGGCGTAGGCCATGCGCGCGGCCTCTTCAATCTGCTCGCGGCTGTACTCTTCGGTACGGGCATAGGCGATATTGTTGGCGACGGTATCGTTGAACAGATGCACGTTCTGTGAAACCAGCGCCACCTGATCGCGCAGCGAGCTCAGCTTGTACTCGCGCAGGTCGTGGCCATCCAGCAGGATCTGCCCCTCGTCGACATCGTAGAAGCGGGTGATCAGGCTGGCAATGGTCGATTTACCCGACCCTGAGCGCCCCACCAGCGCCACGGTTTTCCCTTCCGGGATATCGAGATTGATATTGCGCAGCGCGGCCACTTCGCGACCCGGGTAGGTAAAGGTGACGTTCTCGAACTTGAGATTGCCTTTCGCCCGCTCAATGACCCGCGTACCTTCGTCTTTTTCCTGCTCGGAATCGAGGATCGCAAACAGCGTCTGGCACGCCGCCATCCCACGCTGGAACTGGGCATTGACGTTGGTCAGCGACTTCAGCGGACGCATCAGCGCAATCATCGAGGAGAAGACCACGGTAATGGTCCCGGCGGTCAGGGTGTCCATCACGCTCGGGAAGCTGGCGGCATACAGGACAAAGGCCAGCGCCAGGGAGGCGATAAGCTGAATGATCGGGTCGGAGATAGACGAGGCGGAAACCATCTTCATCCCCTGCAGACGCATTTTATTGCTGACTTTATCAAAACGTTTGGTTTCCACTTCCTGGCCGCCAAACATCAGCACCTCTTTGTGCCCTTTCAGCATCTGCTCGGCGCTGGTGGTGACCTGCCCCATCGTGTTCTGCATATTCTTACTGATATTGCGAAAACGCTTGGAGACCACGCGGATCGCCACCGACACAATCGGCGCCAGTACGATCAGGATCAGCGACAGCTGCCAGCTGTAATAGAACATCATCACGAACAGACCGATAATCGATGCCCCTTCGCGGACCACGGTGATCAGCGCGCTGGAAGAGGAGGAGGCGACCTGCTCAGAATCATAGGTGATGCGTGACAGCAGCGTTCCGGTAGACTGCTTGTCAAAGAAGGCCACCGGCATACCCATCATGTGGCCGAACAGGCGACGACGCATGGTCATCACCACTTTGCCGGAAACCCAGGAAATACAATAGCTCGAGATGTAGCTGGTGATCCCACGCAGCACCATCAGGCCGATAACCACCAGCGGCATCCATAGCAGCACTGAGCGATCCGTTTTACCAAAACCATCATCCAATAACGGTTTAAGAAGCGATAACATGAAGGTGTCACTGCCCGCGTTAAGCACCAACGCCACCGCCGCTACGATTAGCCCGGCTTTAAACGGCGCGATAATCGGCCAAAGTCGGCGGAAGGTCTGCCACGTGGAGAGATCTTTATCGTTCTGCATTCAATAAACCAGCTTGTGTTGAAATAGCCGCATATTCTACCCGTTATCGGCGGGCGCGCCAAACCACTGATGATACCAACGCGGTAAAACTTGATCCCGTAAGCTATGGATTTGCCACCCTTCTGCGGAAAAAACCACCGTTATCTGCCCCTGCTGCGGCGTGGCGAACCAGCGATAACCCCGCTGGCGGTAGCGCTGAACCACCTTGTACGAGGGCATCCGCCACGCATTGTAGCGCGAAGCGGAGGCCAGCGCGGCCGCGCCATCCACCCGGCGGACCAGCAGCGCGCTGGAGGAGGTATTGCTGCCGTGGTGGGGAACCTGAATAAGTGTAGACGTCAGATGCCGCCAGTAACGGCTGATCATCGCCTGCTCCGCCTGACGCTCTATATCGCCGGTGAGCAGGATGCTGGAGCGACCATCATCGATCCGCACCACACAGGAATGATTGTTACCCTTTGCCGTGCTGCCCGGTAGCGGCCACAGGGCCTGGAAGTTGAGTCCCTGCCATTGCCAGCGCTCACCGCGATGACACGGCAGATGATGCGCCCAGCCTAACGGGCTGCGCACCCACGCCTGCGGCCATGCCTGCAGCACTGAATCAAGGCCGCCGCGATGATCCAGATGTTCATGGCTCAGCATAATCCCTTGCAGCTGCAGATGGTGCCAGCGCAGCCACGGGATAATCACCTGTTGACCGCTATCACCCTGCGGCCAAGCCGGCCCGGTATCGTAAAGCAATGCCTTACCGTGACGCTCGATCACCATCGCCAGCCCCTGTCCGACATCCAGCATCGTCACCCGCCATTCGTCCGCAGGCGGTTGTCGGCTGAATGGCCGCGTCAGTAAAAACAGCACGCTGAGACACAGCGCCGGTGAATGCCGCCAGCTCTGAAAACGCCAGCCCATCACCAACAGCCACGGCAGGCTACTGATCCACAGCCAGCGAGCATCCAGCGTCAACCAGCCGTCCGGTAAACGTCTTAATCCCCAGAACAATACGGCCAGCACGCGATCGGCCGCCAGCCAGAGCAGCGACTCCACTATCTCCGGCCCCGAGAGATGCACCAGCATCGCGGTCAGAATAAGCGGCACCGCCAACAGGGTGACTAACGGTACCGCCAGCAAATTAGCCGCCATCGACGTCAGGCTGACTCCATGGAATAGCAACAACTGCAGCGGCAGCAGCAGCAGCGTCACGCCAGCCTGCAAATGAACAAGAGCAATTATGGTCTTCCACGGCCAGCGCCAGCGGCCGGCAGGCAACGGGAGCCACTGGAACCAGAAGATCAGCCCCGCCACGGCGAAGGCAGATAGCCACAGGCTTTGCGACAGCACCGCCAGCGGGTCGGCAACCAGTATCGCTCCCAGACAGCAGAGCCACACCTGCCACGCCGTCCAGCGTTGACCCGACAAACGTAAAGCACAACAGACCGCAAGCCCTAAGCAAGTGCGCAGGGCCGGCGGCTGCATACCGGTCAGCCAGGCATAGCCGACGGCGCCGGCCAGCCCGGCCAGCAGCGGCAACCGCCAGCCAATCCAGCGGCCCGGGAGAATATACTGCACGCCGCGCAGCAACAGCATGATAAGAGAAGCCGCGAGAGCGATATGCAGACCCGAGATAGCCATCAGATGGGAAGTGCCCGTGTTCTGCATCAGGACCTTTATCTCCGTCGGCAGAGACAGCCGCTCCCCCATTCCTAATCCCAACATCACCGCGCGCCAGGGATAAGTCTGCAGTCGCCGGGTCAGCGACGTCAGATAGCGGGCGCGCAGACTGCAGCGGGCATCCAGCGCGGAAGCGGCGACGATCCCTCCGCTCAGCGGTCGGTGCTGCGCCAGCGCATAGCGCTGGCTGTCGAAGCCCCCGTCATTGAGCTGCCCGTGCACCGGGCGCAGGCGCAGCGTCATCAGCCAGTGTTGACCCGCACAGGCTGGCGCAGGTGCAAGTTCCCCGTACAGCGTTACGCCTACCGGGGGAAACAGATAGCGGCCCCGCAGGCGCACCATCTGTCCACGGTGCAAGGTCTGGCCATCCGTCTCGCTAAGGATCACTTCCGCTTGCCGGATGGCGCCGGTAAGGTGCCGGGTCGGCCACAGCGCCTGATGCGCGCTCAATACTCCCCAGACCACCAGCAGAAGCGTCATCGCCACTCCGGCGACGGCCCTTCCATGCAGACGAATCAGCGCCAGCGCCAGTGCGCTCGCGCCCGCCAGACTGCACGGGCCCGGCAAGACGGGTAGCCAGAGAAGCGGCAGCATTGCAATGATGGCGCATCCGGCAAGCCATGGTAGACGCATAAACACCTCCCTGTGAGTGGGCAGTGTTACGCAAAGCGGTGCTGGCGTCCTGGCGGCGAATTCAGGTTTGCGCGGCGCATTCCAGACAATCGCCTCGCTTGCAGCCGGGCACGCTTTTTTTGTGAGGATGGCCGTAAATGGCGGGCACAAAAAAAGCACCCGAAGGTGCTTTCTTTATCGTCAGGCAGGCTGCACGTCGTGCAACTCACCCTTCATAAATATTGGCGCGGTCACGTAATTCTTTCCCGGGCTTAAAGTGCGGAACGTACTTACCTTCCAGTTCGACTTTATCACCAGTTTTCGGGTTACGTCCGGTGCGAGGTGCTCGATAGTGCAGAGAAAAGCTGCCGAAACCGCGGATTTCAATGCGCTCACCTTGAGCAAGCGTTGAGGCCATATGTTCCAGCATTTCTTTAACAGCATCTTCCACCGCTTTCGCCGGAATGTGAGATTGCTGGCTGGCAAGTCTTTCAATCAATTCTGACTTGGTCATTATTCCTCCGGTTTCCTTCAAGGCAAAAATTAGCTAACAGCTTAAACAAGGGCGGCCGTAGCCGCCCTTTGTGCTTGATTACAGGACGAATCCTGCAATCTGTCAAGTAAACTCGTCGCTATTCAGGTTGTTATTACCTGAATGACAAAGATTACTCGCCTTTCGCTGCTTTGAACGCTTCAGCCATAGCGTTGTTGGAGAAGTTCGCGTCTTCCTGCTTGTTCACGGTAGCGATAGCGTCTTTTTCTTCCGCTTCGTCTTTCGCACGTACAGACAGGCTCACTACGCGGTTCTTACGATCCACGCCAGTGAATTTCGCTTCAACTTCGTCGCCAACGCTCAGAACCAGAGTTGCGTCTTCAACGCGGTCACGGGATGCTTCAGAAGCACGCAGGTAACCTTCTACGCCGTCAGCCAGTTCTACGGTTGCGCCTTTAGCGTCAACTGCAGTCACTTTACCAACAACGATAGCGCCTTTCTTGTTCAGAGCAACGTAGTTGTTGAACGGATCTTCCGCGAGCTGTTTAACGCCCAGGGAGATACGCTCACGCTCTGCGTCAACCTGCAGAACAACTGCTGCGATTTCGTCGCCTTTTTTGTATTCACGAACTGCTTCTTCGCCTGCAACGTTCCAGGAGATGTCAGACAGGTGAACCAGGCCGTCGATGCCGCCGTCCAGGCCGATGAAGATACCGAAGTCAGTGATAGACTTGATTTTACCTTCAACACGGTCGCCCTTGTTGTGGGTTTCCGCGAACTGCTGCCATGGGTTAGATTTGCACTGCTTCAGACCCAGGGAGATACGACGACGCTCTTCGTCGATATCCAGAACCATTACTTCCACAACGTCGCCAACGTTAACAACTTTGGACGGGTGGATGTTTTTGTTGGTCCAATCCATTTCGGAAACGTGAACCAGGCCTTCAACGCCCTCTTCGATTTCAACGAAGCAGCCGTAGTCGGTCAGGTTGGTCACGCGACCGGTCAGTTTGGTACCTTCCGGATAACGTTTAGCGATAGCTACCCACGGATCTTCGCCCAGCTGTTTCAGGCCCAGGGATACACGGGTACGCTCGCGGTCGAACTTCAGCACTTTAACAGTGATTTCGTCGCCAACGTTTACGATTTCGCTCGGATGCTTAACGCGTTTCCAGGCCATATCGGTGATGTGCAGCAGGCCGTCAACGCCGCCCAGATCAACGAATGCACCGTAGTCAGTGAGGTTCTTAACGATACCTTTGACTTCCATGCCTTCCTGCAGGTTTTCCAGCAGCTGATCGCGCTCTGCGCTGTTTTCGGATTCGATAACGGCACGACGAGAAACAACAACGTTGTTACGCTTCTGGTCCAGCTTGATGACTTTGAACTCAAGCTCTTTGCCTTCCAGGTGCAGCGTGTCGCGCACCGGACGAACGTCTACCAGGGAACCCGGCAGGAACGCACGAATACCGTTCAGCTCAACAGTGAAGCCACCTTTAACTTTGCCGTTGATAACACCGGTAACAGTTTCAGCGTCTTCGTAAGCTTTTTCCAGCGTGATCCAAGCTTCGTGACGTTTAGCTTTCTCACGGGACAGCAGAGTTTCACCGAAGCCGTCTTCTACTGCATCCAGAGCAACGTCAACTTCGTCACCAACCTGGATTTCCAGTTCGCCCTGGGCGTTTTTGAACTGCTCAGCCGGGATGGCGGACTCAGATTTCAGACCGGCGTCAACCAGTACTACGTCTTTGTCGATAGCAACAACAACACCACGAACGATGGAACCCGGGCGGGTTTCGATTTCTTTTAAGGATTCTTCAAACAGTTGAGCAAAAGATTCAGTCATGTTTAATCTTCAGGTTAATATTAACGTCCACCTGGCTCCGTGCCGGATGGGGTTGTTTCACATACCCGCTGACCATCCATTGCCGCGGGGTACTGCTATAATTCGGAGGCTTCGGCGCGTTACCGGTTAAGGCCTACGCAACGGCCAATTTTTCGCGCGCATATTGTAGCGCTTTTTCAATCACTTGCTCAATGTTTAGTTCGGTTGAATCGAGAACTAATGCATCGGCAGCCGGGACAAGCGGCGCCACGGCGCGATTTCGGTCGCGATCGTCACGCTCTTTTATCTCGGACAAAAGACGTTCAAAGTTAACATCAAAGCCCTTTTCCTGCAACTGCCGCATGCGGCGATGCGCCCGCTCGTCGGCCGAGGCATCGAGGAAAATTTTCACCGGCGCGTCCGGGAAAACTACCGTTCCCATATCGCGACCGTCGGCGATAAGCCCCGGCAGTTCGCGGAAGGCGCGCTGGCGGCGCAGCAGCGCTTCGCGAACGCGCGGAAAAGCCGCCACTTTCGAGGCCGCGTTCGCGACCTCCTGAGTGCGAATTTCGCTACTGACATCTTCCCCTTCCAGCACCACTTCCAGGTTGCCGTCAGTAGAAATAAAACGCACGTCAAGATGGGCAGCCAGGGGCACCAGCGCCTCTTCGGACTCCACGTCGACATGATGATGCAGCGCCGCCAGCGCCAGAACGCGGTAGATCGCGCCTGAATCTAACAGATGCCAGCCCAGCGCTTCCGCCATTGCCTTGCACAACGTACCTTTACCCGCACCGCCAGGCCCATCAATGGTGATTACCGGAATATTCGCCGTCATCTTTTTCTCCTTCAGCAAGGCGCATGGAATATAAACGCCGCGCATTATACGCATCAATACGCCGGAAAGTGAGCATTGCTTGTAAATTACGGACTACAGGAAATGAAAAGCAGAAGTTTTGCGCAATTATAGCGGGCTGACAGGACATCAGCCCGCGGGATGACAAAGTTTTACTCAGGCGAGGGTACTGATCCGCGCCAGCTGCTCAAAGTAGTCAGGGAACGTTTTGGCCGTACATTTGGGATCAAGGATGGTCACCGGCGTATCAGACAGCGCTACCAGCGAGAAGCACATCGCCATCCGGTGGTCGTTATAGGTGCCGATTTCTGCGTACTTCAACTTTGCCGGCGGGGTGATGCGGATATAATCTTCCCCCTCTTCCACCTCGGCGCCCACTTTACGCAGCTCGGTCGCCATGGCGAACAGACGGTCCGTCTCCTTGACCCGCCAGTTGTAGATATTGCGCAGGGTAGTGGTCCCTTGCGCGAACAGCGCGGCGGTGGCGATGGTCATCGCGGCGTCCGGGATATGGTTCATATCCATATCGACCGCCTTGAGCTCGCCGTGGGTGCAGGCGATGAAATCGTCGCCCCAGGTGACGGTGGCGCCCATTTTCTCCAGTACGTCGGCGAAACGAATGTCGCCCTGTACGCTGTTGCGGCCGATACCGGTGACTTTTACCGTGCCGCCCTTAATGGCGCCAGCGGCGAGGAAATACGAGGCCGAGGAAGCATCGCCTTCCACCAGGTAATCTCCCGGCGACTGATACTGCTGCTTGCCGCGCACCACAAATCGCTGATAAGACTGATTGTCCACCTCAACGCCGAAGGTTTTCATCAGGTGCAGCGTAATGTCGATATAGGGTTTCGACACCAGATCGCCCTTAATGACGATGACGGTATCCTGCGGCGCCAGCGGCGCGGTCATCAGCAGCGCGGTCAGGAACTGGCTGGAGACGCTGCCGTCAACCTCGACGTTGCCGCCCTGAAAACCGCCGCGCAGGCGCAGCGGTGGATAATTTTCCTGCTCCAGATAGTCGATCTGAGCGCCGCCCTGACGCAGGGCATCCACCAGATGGCCGATCGGACGCTCTTTCATCCGCGGTTCGCCGGTCAGCACGATATCGTTGCTGCCAAGGCACAGAGCCGCCGCCAGCGGACGCATCGCGGTACCGGCGTTGCCAAGGAACAGCTCCAGCGCCGCGGCAGAGCGCAACGGGCCGCCGTTGCCGGTCACTTCGCAGCGGGTGCGGTCGGCAGACAGGGTATATTGAACCCCCAGCGCACTCAGGGCATTCAGCATATGGCGCACATCGTCGCTGTCCAGCAGGTTGGTCAGCACCGTCGTGCCGCGGGCCAGGGCAGCCAGCAGCAGCGCGCGGTTGGAGACGCTTTTCGAACCTGGCAGGTTCACGGTGCCCTCTACGCGTGCGATGGGTTGTAACGTCAGGGATTCCATCAAACTTCACTCTCAAACAAACAGAATAAAAACCCCGCAGACAGGCCGCGGGGAGGAAGAAAGAAACAGGCGATTAACCGTGGCGGCGTTCGAAGTCCAGCATAAAGTCGGTTAACGCCTTCACGCCGTCCAGCGGCATGGCGTTGTAGATGGAAGCACGCATGCCGCCCACCACCCGGTGGCCCTTCAGCGCGTGCAGCCCGGCAGCAAACGACTCTTCGAGGAACAGTTTGTCCAGGGCGCTGTCCGCCAGCTGGAACGGTACGTTCATACGCGAACGGTTGGCCTGCGCCACATCGTTACGATAGAAGCCGCTGTTATCGATCACGCCGTAGAGCAGTTCGGCTTTCTGCTGGTTGATTTTATCCATCGCGGCAACCCCGCCCTGCTGTTTCAGCCACTTAAACACCAGTCCAGCCAGATACCATGCGAACGTCGGCGGTGTGTTAAACATCGAGTCATTCTCGCTTAACACGGTGTAGTCAAGAATTGATGGGCAGGCCACGCTGGCTTTGCCCAGCAGATCTTCACGCACGATGACCAGCGTCAGCCCAGCCGGACCGATATTCTTCTGCGCGCCGGCGTAGATTACGCCGAAGCGGTTGACGTCAATTTCGCGGGAAAGAATGGTGGAGGAGAAATCGGCGGTCACGATGACGTCGTCGCCGAAGTTCGGCGTCTCATCAATCGCGATACCGTCAATGGTTTCGTTCGGGCAGTAGTGCAGATAGGCCGCTCCCGGGGTCAGCTGCCACTCGCTCATCGGCTTCACAGCGCGCTTGCCGTCGACGGTGATTTTCGCGTCGATAACGTTCGGCGTGCAGTATTTCTTCGCCTCTTTGACCGCGCTGGCCGCCCAGTAGCCGGCGTCCACATAGTCAGCGACCTTTTTATCGCCGAGGATGTTCAGCGGGATCCCGGCGAACTGGCCGCGGCCGCCGCCGTGGCAGAATAAAACTTTATAGTTGGAAGGGATGTTCAGCAGAGCGCGGAAGTCCTGTTCTGCCTCTTCTGCCACCTGGATAAACTCCTTACCACGGTGACTGATCTCCATGACCGACGTCCCCAGACCGTGCCAGTCGCACAGTTCCTGCTGCGCCAGTTTGAGTACTTCCGCCGGCAGCATTGCCGGGCCCGAACTGAAGTTATAGACCTGAGCCATTTCCCCTCACCACGTTGCTATGTTGTTTTGCCCGCGAACCGCCGCGGGCATAAGTTATTCCTGTGGCTATCGGTTTTATCATTCAGTGACACGGTCCGCAATGGCTAAAACTCGCCGACGGTAAAACGCGGCCGCCGTCACACAACAGAATCTATCGGCTTGACGTAATAAAACCGACATATTTGCTGTCAGGTAAGCCGTTTCGCCCGGCTGGCCTTCGACCATTCTGCATTTGCGCAGCGCGGACATATTCGTTTTTCTCCCGCCTGCATCGCCATTACGATGCTGCAGCGCACGCAGGCATAGATCCCCTCTTGCGGAATGGTGGTATAGCGTGTGGTACAATGCGCTGGAAGGATCGATAATCCGGCCCTCACCTCTTCATCGGGATAATAAAACACGCTGATCAGCCCGTTGGTTTCGAGGATTGCCAGCCGGACCTGGCCAAGCTGCTCGACGCTGTTGACCCGCAGCTCCATAAAAAATTCGAATTCGGTCATGTTTTCCGCATGCAGCTTCTCCCAGGCCAACTGTCCCTCTTCCACCACTACGATAGGTTTCCCCTCCAGTAGATCCTCCAGCTTTTCGCTATGCCCCATCAGCCACATAATGCCGCGATACAGTAGCGCCAGCGTAACGAAGACCACCAGCACCGGCAGCAGCGGCACATCGTCATAAAACGCCACGTCACCCGCCGCCGAGCCGAGGGTCAAAATAATCAGCACCTCGAACAGCGACATCTGCCGCACGCCGCGCCGTCCGGTAATCTTGAGGAAAATAAAGACCAGAACGAAGGTATAGAGGCTGCGCAACGCCACCTCCGCCAGGAATTCCACCGGTACTTTATCGAGCGCCATCCGCTGCCAGTCAAAGGCTTTCATTTTCCATCTCCCTGTGTATTAAAGATGCCTCTAAGCATAGCCAGATGATGGAGATAGCACCTGTCAGATAAAAGCCGTATCATTGCGCGCTTTCCGTACGACAAAAGTGATCGCCATGACCCAAACGTTTATTCCCGGCAAAGATGCCGCCCTGGAAGATTCCATCGCTCGCTTCCAGCAGAAATTGCTCGACCTCGGATTTGATATCGAAGAGGCCTCGTGGCTGAACCCGGTGCCGCACGTGTGGTCCGTTCACATTCGCGATAAAGCGTGCGCGCTGTGCTTTACCAATGGTAAAGGCGCCACCAAAAAGGCAGCCCTGGCCTCCGCGCTGGGCGAATATTTCGAACGTCTGTCCACTAACTATTTCTTCGCCGACTTCTGGTTAGGCGACACTATCGCTTACGGCCCGTTTGTTCACTACCCGAACGAAAAGTGGTTCCCGCTGACTGAGGATGATGAAGTCCCGGAAGGTCTGCTGGATGCCCGCCTGCGCGCGTTCTACGATCCTGACGATCAGTTAACGGCCAGTATGCTGGTGGATCTGCAGTCGGGTAACGATGAGCGCGGCGTGTGCGGTCTGCCTTTTACCCGCCAGTCCGACGGCGAAACCGTCTATATTCCGATGAATATTGTCGGCAACCTGTACGTCTCCAACGGCATGTCCGCCGGTAACACCCGCAACGAAGCGCGGGTACAGGGTCTGTCAGAGGTCTTTGAACGTCACATTAAAAACCGCATCATCGCTGAAAGCATCAGCCTGCCGGAGATCCCGGCGGAAGTCATGGCGCGCTATCCGGGCGTCGTGGAATCGATCGCCAAACTGGAAGCTGAAGGTTTCCCGATCTTTGCCTATGATGGCTCGCTCGGCGGCAAATATCCGGTTATCTGCGTCGTGCTGTTTAACCCGGCTAACGGCACCTGCTTCGCCTCCTTCGGCGCCCACCCGGACTTTGGCGTGGCGCTGGAGCGAACCGTCACCGAACTGCTGCAGGGCCGCAGCCTGAAAGACCTCGATGTCTTCACGCCGCCAACCTTCGATGACGAAGAGGTCGCCGAGCACGCGAACCTCGAAACCCACTTTATCGACTCCAGCGGCCTGATCTCCTGGGATATGTTCAAGCAGGACGCCGACTATCCATTCGTTGACTGGAGCTTCTCTGGTACTACCGAAGAAGAGTTCGCCACCCTGATGGCCATCTTCAAGGCCGAAGATAAAGAAGTGTACATCGCCGACTACGAGCACCTGGGCGTTTACGCCTGCCGTATCATCGTCCCGGGGATGTCGGACATATACCCGGCGGAAGACCTGTGGCTGGCGAACAACAGCATGGGCGCTCATCTGCGGGACACCATTCTGTCCCTGCCGGGCAGCGAGTGGGATAAAGAAGATTACCTGGCGCTGATCGAGCAGATGGACGATGAAGGTCTGGATGATTTCACCCGCGTTCGCGAACTGCTGGGGCTCGCCACCGGAAAAGACAACGGCTGGTATACCCTGCGCGTCGGCGAGCTGAAAGCGATGCTGGCCCTGGCCGGCGGCGATCTGGAACAGGCGCTGATCTGGACCGAGTGGACCATGGAATTTAATGCTTCGGTCTTCAGCGCGGAGCGCGCGAACTACTATCGCTGTCTGCAAACCCTGCTGCTGCTGAGCCAGGAAGAAGAGCGTCAGCCGCTGCAGTACCTGAACGCCTTCATCCGTATGTACGGCGCCGACGCGGTCGAAGCCGCCAGCGCGGCGCTGAGCGGGGAAGCGCCGTTCTATGGTCTCCAGGCGGTCGATAGCGATCTGCAGGCCTTCCCGGCCCATCAGTCGCTGCTGAAAGCCTATGAAAAACTGCAGCGGGCGAAAGCGGCGTTTTGGGCAAAATAAGCCCAGCTTGCGCCATCGTTCATGCTTACAACGGAGCCCTCAGCGGCTCCGTTATTTAACCCTGAGAAAGCGCCTCCTATAATTTGTAGTTGTAAAGTTAATTAATGTTAAATAACGCCATTTCATCATTTATCAATTGTTAAATTTAATAAAAATACTCCATTTTAATTAACTCAAAAATGGGGGTAAAAAAGAAATAATTCAACATTATCTATAAAATTTAAAAATTATTTTCTATATATATTTCATGCAGTTAGAAGTAATTTCAATAAAAACCACACACTAAAAAGGCATATAGTTCCGGTGAGATATGATCTATATCAATTTCCATTCTATAATGCTTTGTTAGTATCTCACCGCCAACTTATATAAAGAGAGAGTTAGTGTGAAAGCTGACAACCCTTTTGATCTTTTGCTCCCTGCCGCGATGGCGAAAGTCGCCGAAGAAGCAGGTGTCTATAAAGCAACGAAGCATCCGATGAAGACGTTTTATCTGGCGATCACCGCTGGCGTTTTCATCTCCATCGCTTTCGTATTCTATATCACCGCGACCACCGGCACTGCCGCGATGCCTTATGGGATTGCCAAACTTATCGGTGGGATCTGTTTTTCTCTGGGTCTGATTCTGTGCGTTATCTGCGGCGCTGACCTCTTTACCTCTACGGTACTGATCGTGGTGGCCAAAGCCAGCGGTCGAATTACCTGGGGGCAACTGGCAAAAAACTGGCTCAACGTCTATTTTGGTAACCTGGTGGGCGCGCTGCTGTTTGTGCTGCTGATGTGGTTATCAGGCGAATATATGACTGCCAACGGCGGCTGGGGGCTAAACGTTCTGCAGACCGCCGACCACAAAATGCACCATACTTTTGTGGAGGCCGTGAGCCTGGGTATCCTCGCTAACCTGATGGTTTGTCTCGCCGTATGGATGAGCTATTCCGGTCGTAGCCTGATGGATAAAGCGATGATCATGGTCCTGCCGGTAGCGATGTTCGTTGCCAGCGGCTTTGAGCACAGCATCGCCAACATGTTTATGATCCCGATGGGTATCGTAATCCGCAACTTTGCAAGCCCGGAATTCTGGACCGCCATCGGTTCGACTCCGGAAAGTTTCTCTCACTTGACCGTTATGAACTTCATCACTGATAACCTGATTCCGGTAACTATCGGGAACATTATCGGCGGGGGTCTGCTGGTCGGGTTGACATACTGGGTCATTTACCTGCGTGGCAACGACCATCACTAAGGGTTGTTTCAGGCAGTAAATAAAAAATCCACTTAAGAAGGTAGGTGTTACATGTCCGAGCTTAATGAAAAGTTAGCCACAGCCTGGGAAGGTTTTGCGAAAGGTGACTGGCAGAATGAAGTCAACGTCCGTGACTTTATTCAGAAAAACTACACCCCATATGAAGGCGACGAATCCTTCCTGGCTGGCGCGACTGAAGCGACCACCAAGCTGTGGGACACCGTAATGGAAGGTGTAAAACAGGAAAACCGCACTCACGCGCCTGTTGATTTTGACACTGCCCTGGCTTCCACCATCACCTCTCACGACGCGGGCTATATCGAGAAAGGTCTGGAAAAAATCGTTGGTCTGCAGACCGAAGCGCCGCTGAAACGTGCGATCATCCCGTTCGGTGGTATCAAAATGGTTGAAGGTTCCTGCAAAGCGTATAATCGCGAGCTGGACCCGATGCTGAAAAAAATCTTCACAGAGTACCGTAAAACTCACAACCAGGGCGTTTTCGACGTCTATACCCCGGACATCCTGCGCTGCCGTAAATCCGGCGTGCTGACGGGTCTGCCGGATGCTTACGGTCGTGGTCGTATCATCGGTGACTACCGTCGCGTTGCGCTGTACGGTATCGACTTCCTGATGAAAGACAAATTCGCCCAGTTCAACTCTCTGCAAGCGAAACTGGAAAGCGGCGAAGACCTGGAAGCGACCATCCGTCTGCGTGAAGAAATCGCTGAACAACACCGCGCACTGGGCCAGATCAAAGAGATGGCCGCTAAATATGGCTATGACATCTCCGGTCCGGCGACCACCGCTCAGGAAGCGATTCAGTGGACCTACTTCGGTTACCTGGCTGCCGTGAAATCTCAGAACGGCGCGGCAATGTCCTTCGGTCGTACCTCCAGCTTCCTGGATATCTACATCGAGCGTGACCTGCAGGCGGGTAAAATCACCGAGCAAGACGCGCAGGAAATGGTTGACCACCTGGTCATGAAACTGCGTATGGTTCGCTTCCTGCGTACCCCGGAATATGATGAACTGTTCTCCGGCGACCCGATTTGGGCAACGGAATCCATCGGCGGTATGGGCGTTGACGGCCGTACTCTGGTGACCAAAAACAGCTTCCGCTTCCTGAACACCCTGTACACCATGGGGCCGTCTCCGGAGCCGAACATTACTATCCTGTGGTCTGAAAAACTGCCGCTGAGCTTCAAGAAATTCGCCGCTAAAGTGTCCATCGATACCTCTTCTCTGCAGTATGAGAACGATGACCTGATGCGTCCGGACTTCAACAACGACGACTACGCTATCGCATGCTGCGTAAGCCCGATGGTTGTTGGTAAGCAAATGCAGTTCTTCGGCGCTCGCGCTAACCTCGCGAAAACCATGCTGTACGCTATCAACGGCGGCGTGGATGAAAAACTGAAAATGCAGGTTGGTCCGAAATCTGAACCGATCAAAGGCGACGTCCTGAACTTCGACGAAGTAATGGATCGCATGGATCACTTCATGGACTGGCTGGCTAAACAGTACGTCACCGCGCTGAACATCATCCACTACATGCACGACAAGTACAGCTACGAAGCCTCTCTGATGGCGCTGCACGACCGTGACGTTATCCGCACCATGGCGTGTGGTATCGCTGGTCTGTCCGTTGCTGCTGACTCCCTGTCTGCTATCAAATATGCGAAAGTTAAACCGATTCGTGACGAAGACGGTCTGGCTATCGACTTCGAAATCGAAGGCGAATACCCGCAGTTTGGTAACAACGACCCTCGCGTCGATGACATGGCCGTTGACCTGGTTGAACGTTTCATGAAGAAAATTCAGAAACTGCACACCTACCGCAACGCTATCCCGACTCAGTCTGTTCTGACCATCACCTCTAACGTGGTGTACGGTAAGAAAACCGGTAATACCCCAGACGGTCGTCGCGCTGGCGCGCCGTTCGGTCCAGGTGCTAACCCGATGCACGGCCGTGACCAGAAAGGCGCAGTAGCCTCTCTGACCTCCGTCGCTAAACTGCCGTTTGCTTACGCGAAAGATGGTATCTCTTATACCTTCTCTATCGTGCCGAACGCGCTGGGTAAAGACGACGAAGTTCGTAAGACCAACCTGGCGGGCCTGATGGATGGTTACTTCCATCACGAAGCGTCCATCGAAGGTGGTCAGCACCTGAACGTGAACGTCATGAACCGCGAAATGCTGCTCGACGCGATGGAAAACCCGGAAAAATATCCGCAGCTGACCATCCGTGTATCTGGCTACGCCGTACGTTTTAACTCCCTGACCAAAGAACAGCAGCAGGATGTTATTACCCGTACCTTCACTCAGACCATGTAATTCCCTGTCTGACTGAAAAGGCGTACAATAAAGGCCCCACATCAGTGGGGCCTTTTTAACAAGCATTCCCCGCCCCAGCCTGCTTTGCCAGTTATCTATACTTTGGGTACCTGTCAAAACAGACTCGACGCAGCCGCTGAGCTGCGCACCAACACGGCCCCGGATGGGCCACATCTGGAGAAAACACCGCAATGTCAGTTATTGGTCGCATTCACTCCTTTGAATCCTGTGGCACCGTTGATGGCCCGGGCATCCGCTTTATTACTTTTTTCCAGGGCTGCCTGATGCGCTGCCTGTACTGCCATAACCGTGACACCTGGGATACCCACGGCGGCAAAGAAATCACCGTTGAAGAATTAATGAAAGAGGTGGTGACCTATCGTCACTTTATGAATGCTTCCGGCGGCGGCGTCACCGCCTCGGGCGGTGAGGCGATCCTGCAGGCGGAGTTTGTTCGCGACTGGTTCCGCGCGTGTAAGAAAGAAGGCATCCACACCTGCCTGGATACCAACGGCTTCGTACGTCGCTACGATCCGGTTATCGACGAGCTGCTGGAGGTAACAGACCTGGTGATGCTGGATCTCAAGCAGATGAACGATGAGATTCACCAGAATCTGGTGGGCGTTTCTAACCATCGTACGCTGGAATTCGCCCAGTATCTGGCGAAGAAGAATATCAATGTCTGGATCCGCTACGTGGTGGTTCCCGGCTGGTCAGACGATGATGATTCCGCGCACCGCCTGGGCGAATTTACCCGCGATATGGGCAATGTCGAAAAAATCGAGCTGCTGCCCTACCATGAGCTGGGTAAACACAAATGGGTAGCGATGGGCGAAGAGTACAAGCTGGACGGCGTCCATCCGCCGAAGAAAGAGACCATGGAGCGGGTAAAAGGCATCCTTGAGCAGTATGGTCACAAAGTAATGTACTAATCCCGCCCGGGCCGGTGATGCGCTTATGCCGGCCTGCAACGGCGTGGGAAGCTGTGTCCGCCCCGCCGTTTCATTCTCATGAAAAACGACTTGTCCTCTTTGCGGCAGTAAGCCTATGCGATTGCAGCAGATGACGCGCAGCATGCGCTGCGCGTTGCAGGGTCAGGCGTGCGCCACCGGCGTCGGATGATGCCCGGCTTTGCGCAGCAGGGTCAGCAGATAGATAAACGACACGCTGGCGATCATGATAAACAGCAGGTTGTCTGAGAAGTTCTGCATCAGCATCGCCGTCAGGGTCGGGCCCAGCAGGCTGCCGATGGTATAGCTCATCAGCAGCGCCTGATTCATCGCCACCAGCTGATGGTGCTCCACTTTTTCACAGGCCCAGGCCATCGCCACCGGATACAGCGTGAAACCAGATGCCCCAAGCACAAACAGCGCCGGGGCCATTGCCGCCTGACTAAGCATCGCCAGACATCCCAGAATGACCACAAAGACCTGTACCCGCAGCACCAGCAGGCGACCGTAGCGGTCTGCCAGGCGCCCTACCGGCCACTGGCCGAGGATCCCCGCACTCACCATCACCGCCATCCAGAAGCCGATGCCGGAGTCGCTGACGCCCTGATGGTTCAGCCACAGCGGCATCAGGCCATACAGCGAGCCGAGGACAATCCCCGAAATAATACAGCCATTGACCCCGTGGCGCGCCTGGCGTAGCTTCAGCATCGGCCAGATACGTACCGTTTCATGCGGCTCTTCTGCCTGCCCCATAATGCGGGTAAACAGCAACGGCAGGATCGCCGCCAGCGCCAGGCCGGTCACCCACGGCAGGACGCTCATTAAATCGGTGGGTAATTTACTGACCATCAGCTGGCCCAGTACGGTACCGACGTAATAGACCATCATGTACGCCGCCAGCAGACGACCGCGACTGCGGGAAGTGCCGCTGCAAACCAGCGCGCTTTCCACCACCACCCAGATCATCGCGCAACCTACGCCGGCGATAAAACGCCAGCTCAGCCATGTCCAGAAGCCAACGGTGATCCCCAGCCCTACGCAGCCGACGGCGAAAATTAACGATGCGAGATAATAGCTACGGTTAAACCCCAGGCGCTTGATCACCCAGCCGGCCAGCAACGTACCGGCCAGGTTGCCGGTAAAATAGGATGACCCCACCATGCCGACCTGCCAGGTTGGCATGTTTTCATGGGCGAGCCAGAGCGGGACGAGCGTATTCAGCACCGCTATCGCCAGGGTCAATAAAAGCAGGCCACAGAGCAGCATTTGCACTGGCCGGGTGTAGATGGTCATGGGTAAAAACCGTGAGGAATGTTCAGATCGCGAGCGCATCATGCCACTGCTAAAAACATTGTCAATCCACCTGAAATCAGGCGTGACGCGGTTTTGTCGGCTACGATAGAAGTTTTTTATCCAGAGGATGGAAAAAGGTGAGACAACAGATAATACGCTATTGTTTTTGCTAGTTTATTAATAAATGCCGAAGTTAATTTCAGTTGAAAAATTTCATCTATCGACAGCACGTTTTCATCATGCCGGTGGTTAGGCACCGGCATGATGGAGGTGGTTAACTGGCGACAGCCATCCCAACGGTCATATGCAGGCCATAGAATACGCCGCGGCCGATCATCTCTCCCGCCAGTATCAGAACAAAGGCCAGGCCGAGCAGCGAGACCGCCGGTTTGCGGCCGCGAATCTGCGGCACGCACCAGCAGGCCAGGGCCAGGGCCAGCAGCACCACGCGCCAGGCCATAAGCAACCCGTAATCCGGCACCAGGGCGGAGGCCTGCTGAACTGAGCTGCGGATAGTGGCAAGTTCACTTCCCTGCATCACGACCACCATAATACTGACCAGCAGCGCCAGCAAACTAACCACCGGCAGCAGGCGCAGCGCCCAACCATCGACGCCCGCGACGCGCAGCAGCAGGTAGCCCAGCAGTGGACCGCCGATAAACAGCGTCAGGAAGAAGCTCAGCGGCGTCCAAACGGTGTACCAGGTCGGCACCGTGTCGATGGTGTTGTACACCCGCACCATCATCCACACGAAAATCACGCCCAGCACCATGGTCACCACCAGCCACAGGCTCCGCAGGCCGGCAGGCAGCTTTTTGCACACGGCCAGCAGCCAGCCAATTCCGCCGACGGCGAAGAAGATCGCCCCGCTGGCTATTTCATTACTCAGCGACGAGGCTCCCACGCGATTCAGCGAATTAAAGGCCCGCAGCGGCGAGCCAAGGTGCATCGTCGAGGCAATAAACCCGATCCCCATCAATACCCACAGGCCGAACATGCTGCCCACCACGCGCTGCTCCTGCTCACGGGAAAGCTTGCCTGTCATCAGCGCCAGCGCCAGAACAATAAAGCCGCCTACGACGCACTGGCCGAAGACCGTAAAGACCATCAGCGGCCATTCATGCCATCCGTTTCCCATCTCACACCTCCTTCGGGTTCGCCAGGTAACCGGTGGTATCGCCACACGGCCGGGCATTGGCGTTAGGTTTGATAACGATACTCGGCCGGGTAAAGTGCGCCGACGGCAGCGGCGCTACCGCGGCCAGCTGGCCGTGCTTAGCGCGCAGTTCGGCAATCGGCCCGAAATCCAACGCCCGCAGCGGGCAGGACTCGACGCAGATCGGCTTTTTCCCCTCGGCGACGCGCTCGTGACAGCCATCGCACTTGGTCATATGGCCTTTGTCGGCATTGTACTGCGGGGCGCCGTACGGGCAGGCCATATGGCAGTAGCGGCAGCCAATGCATACCTCTTCGTTGACCACCACAAAACCGTCTTCGCGCTTATGCATTGCGCCGCTCGGACAGACCTTGGTGCAGGCCGGATCTTCACAGTGGTTACAGGCGATGGAGAGGTAATAGGCAAACACGTTCTGCTGCCAGACGCCGTTGTCCTCCTGCCAGTCGCCGCCGGCATATTCATAGATGCGGCGGAAGCTGACCTCCGGGGTCAGGTTCTTGTAGTCCTTACAGGCCAGTTCGCAGGTTTTGCAACCGGTGCAACGGGCGGAATCAATAAAAAATCCATACTGAGTTGTCATCGGTTACTCCTTACAGCTTCTCAACCTGAACGAGGTTGGTATGCGACGGGTTTCCCTTCGCCAGCGGCGACGGACGCTGGGTGGTCAGCACGTTGATGCTGCCCGCCTGATCCACACGCGAGGCGTCCGGGTTGTACCAGGCCCCTTCCCCCAGCGCGACGACGCCCGGCATCATGCGCGGCGTCACCTTTGCTTCGATATGCACTTCACCCCGATCGTTGAAGATGCGAATACGATCGCCGTTGGCAATGCCGCGCTTGCGGGCATCGATCGGGTTAATCCACATCTCCTGCCGACAGGCGGCCTTCAGCACATCGACGTTGCCGTAGGTCGAGTGGACGCGAGATTTATAGTGGAAGCCGGTGAGCTGTAGCGGGTATTTCGCTGTCAGCGGATCGTTGTAGTTTTCGAAACCCGGGGTGTAGATCGGCAGCGGATCGATAACATCCCCTTCCGGCAGCTCCCAGGTGGCCGCGATTTTCGCCAGATCCTGCGAGTAAATTTCGATCTTGCCCGAAGGCGTGGTCAGCGGATTAGCCTGCGGATCCTCACGGAAGGCTTTGTAGGCCACATGATGACCTTGCGGATCGCGCTGCTTATAGATGCCCTGCTGACGGAAGGTGTCGAAATCCGGCAGGTCGGGAATCGCTTTGCGCGACTGCTCATACAGATAGCGCATCCAGCCTTCCTGGGTACGGCCTTCGGTAAACTGCTCTTCGACGCCCAGACGCTTTGCCAGTTCGCTGGTCATCTCATAGATGGTTTTGCATTCGAAACGCGGCTTGATGGACTGATCGGCAAAGATAACGTAGGACATGTTGCCGCAGGAGGCATCCAGCGCGAAATCCATCTGCTCGGAGGCGGTACAGTCCGGCAGCAGAATATCGGCGTATTTCGCCGAGGAGGTCATATGGCAGTCAATGACCACAATCATCTCGCATTTCTTGTCGTCCTGCAGGATTTCGTGGGTCCGGTTGATCTCAGAATGCTGGTTAATCAGACAGTTGCCCGCATAGTTCCAGATCATCTTGATCGGCACGTCGAGCTTATCTTTACCGCGTACGCCGTCGCGCAGAGCGGTCATTTCCGGGCCGCGCTCAATCGCATCGGTCCACATAAACATCGAGATACTTGTCTCAACCGGATTCTCCAGCGTCGGCATACGCTCAAAAGGCAGACTATACGAGCCCTCGCGCGCCCCGCTATTGCCGCCGTTGATCCCGACGTTACCCGTCAGAATGGCGAGCATTGAGATGGCGCGGGTGGCGATCTCACCGTTGGCGTGACGCTGCGGACCCCAGCCCTGGCTAATATAGGCCGGTTTAGCGGTGGCAATTTCGCGCGCCAGTTTAACAATGCGTTCGCGCGGAATACCGGTAATTGTCGAGGCCCACTCCGGCGTTTTGGCGATACCGTCAGTGCCCTGGCCAAGAATGTAAGCTTTGTAATGACCATTGGCTGGCGCACCGGCGGGCAGCGTTTTCTCGTCGTATCCCACGCAGTATTTATCGAGGAACGGCTGATCGACCAGATTCTCGGTGATCATCACCCACGCGAGGCCCGAAACCAGTGCCGCATCGGTCCCAGGACGAATCGGGATCCATTCATCTTCACGCCCGGTGCCGGTGTCGGTATAGCGCGGATCGATGATTATCATCCGGGCATTGGATTTCTGCCGCGCCTGTTCAAGGTAGTACGTCACCCCGCCGCCGCTCATCCGCGTTTCGCCGGGGTTATTGCCGAACAGCACCACCAGCTGACTGTTTTCAATATCCGATGGGCTGTTGCCGTCCGCCCAGCCGCCGTAGGTGTAATTCAGACCGGCAGCAATCTGCGCTGATGAATAGTCGCCATAATGGTTGAGATAGCCACCGCAGCAGTTCATCAGACGGGCAATCAGCGTTTTCCCCGGCGGCCAGGAGCGGGTCAGCGTCCCGCCGAGCGTGCCGGTGCCGTAGTTCAGATAGATGGATTCGTTGCCGTACTCTTTAATCAGCCGCTGCATATTGCTGGCGATGGTATCCAACGCCTCTTCCCAGCTGATTTGCTCGAACTTGCCCTCACCGCGTTTACCAACGCGCTTCATCGGGTACTTCAGACGGTCCGGATTATAGATCCGGCGGCGCATTGAACGCCCACGCAGGCAGGCGCGGACCTGGTGCAAACCGTCATAGTTATCGTCACCGGTATTATCGGTTTCGACGTATTTAATCGCGCCGTCCACCACGTGCATGCGCAGCGGGCAACGGCTACCGCAGTTGACGGTGCAGGCGCTCCAGACCACCTTCTCACTGGCGGGCGCCGGCGTATCGGCAGCATGCGACAGTCGGGTAAAGGGTAACGTTAGTGCGTTGCTGGCCAGCGCCAGGCCGCCTATTGCCGTGGTTTTCATCAGACCACGGCGGCTTACCTCAGCAGCCAGTAAAGCATCAGGGGCTTTAATTTTCATGGATACTCGCTTTGGTTGCTCACAATAAACTGACAAGCGTTATATAGATATATATATAATGCTTTGCGATATTATTAGTTTTTTATGCTGGTTTAATCCAAAGGGAGTATCACTGCATTCGCGGCAAGGATTATTGCCCGGTATCAATAAGGGCGTAAAAAAAGCGCCCGCAGGCGCTTTTAAAAGAAGGAGTGAGAAGTTTAGCCGATATATTCGAGGCCGCGCATATACGGGCGCAGCACTTCCGGGATCTCGATACGGCCATCAGCCTGCTGATAGTTTTCCATCAGCGCCACCAGGGTACGACCTACTGCCAGGCCAGAACCATTCAGGGTATGAACGAGACGGGTCTTCTTATCGGACTTGCTGCGGCAGCGAGCCTGCATACGACGCGCCTGGAAATCCCAGACGTTGGAGCAGGAGGAGATCTCACGATAAGTGTTTTGCGCCGGAACCCATACTTCGAGGTCATAGGTTTTGCAGGCGCTGAAGCCCATATCGCCGGTGCACAGCGCGACCTTACGGTACGGCAGGCCCAGCAGCTGCAGCACTTTCTCGGCGTGACCGGTCATCTCTTCCAGCGCGGCCATAGAGTCTTCCGGGCGGACGATCTGCACCATTTCAACTTTATCGAACTGGTGCATACGGATCAGACCGCGGGTGTCGCGGCCATAGGAACCGGCTTCAGAGCGGAAGCACGGCGTATGGGCGGTCATTTTGATCGGCAGATCGTCCTCGTTGATGATTTCATCGCGCACCAGGTTGGTCAGCGGCACTTCCGCCGTCGGGATCAGCGCGTAGTTGCTGCTGTCAGCCTCTTCTTCCAGCGGACGGGTATGGAACAGGTCGCCGGCGAATTTCGGCAGCTGGCCAGTGCCATACAGGGTGTCCTGGTTTACCAGGTACGGGACATAGTTTTCGCTGTAGCCATGCTGTTCGGTGTGCAGATTCAGCATGAACTGCGCCAGGGCGCGGTGCAGACGGGCCAGCTGCCCTTTCATCACCACGAAGCGCGAGCCGGTGAGCTTAACGGCGGCGGCAAAATCCAGCCCCCCGTGCATTTCACCCAGCGTCACATGATCGCGCACCTCAAAATCGAACTGACGCGGCGTACCCCAGCGGCTAACTTCAACGTTGTCGTTTTCGTCGCGGCCAACCGGCACATCATCATGAGGAATATTCGGGATCGCCAGCGCGATATCGCGAATTTCCGCCAGCAGCGTTTCCAGCTCGGATTTTGCAGCATCCAGTTGTTCGCCAAGCTTGTTAACTTCCAGGCGTAATGGCTCGATGTCTTCCCCGCGCGCTTTCGCCTGGCCAATGGATTTCGATCGGGAGTTACGCTCCGCCTGCAGGTTTTCCGTTTGCACCTGCAGAACTTTACGACGCTCTTCAAGCGCGCGAAGTTTATCTACATCCAGCTTAAAGCCCCGGCGTGCCAGTTTTTCTGCGACTGCGTCTGGCTCGGTACGCAGCAGATTGGGATCGAGCATGCTTATCCTGTGCTTATCGAATTAAAAAAGAAAAGTGGCCGCAGACTACGACCACGGAAATAGTGTAATAACCTTACCGCAACGCCTCAATTAGCGGTAGCGTTTTATCGGGCTATTTTGATCCTGTTCAGCGAGCCAGGCGAGCTTTTCGCCAATTTTGCCCTCAAGCCCCCGGTTTGTCGGGTGATAATAGCGCGTTTGCGCCATTTCCTGCGGGAAGTACTGCTCGCCGGCGGCGTAGGCGTTGGGTTCGTCATGAGCGTAACGATACTCCTGGCCGTAGCCCATCTCTTTCATCAGCTTCGTCGGCGCATTGCGCAGATGCACCGGAACGTCGTAGTCAGGACGATCCCGCGCGTCGGCCAGCGCCGCTTTGAAGGCGGTGTACACCGCGTTGCTCTTCGGCGCGCAGGCCAGATAGACGATGGCCTGGGCAATCGCCCGTTCGCCTTCCGCCGGCCCGACGCGGGTAAAGCAATCCCACGCCGAAATAGCGACCTGCATCGCCCGCGGGTCGGCGTTGCCGACATCTTCCGAGGCAATCGCCAGACAGCGGCGGGCAACGTACAGCGGATCGCCGCCGGCGGTGATGATCCGCGCGTACCAGTAAAGTGCCGCATCCGGCGCGCTTCCGCGCACCGACTTATGCAAGGCGGAAATCAAATCGTAGAACCGGTCGCCTTTGTTATCAAAGCGCGCGCTACGCTCGCCGGCGATCTCGGTCAGCAGTTCCGCCTTCAGCACCCGCTTGCCCGAGTCATCGCTTTCGGCCATATCGGCCATCATTTCCAGGGTATTCAGCGCTCGCCGCGCGTCGCCATTCACTAGCTCGGCAATGGCCCTGCGGGTCTCATCCGGCAAAATGATATCCTGGCCGCCGTAGCCGCGGGTTTTATCGTTCATCGCCTGGTCAAGCACCCGCTCGATATCGTCGGTGGTGAGCGATTTCAGTAAGTAGACGCGAGCGCGGGAGAGCAGCGCCGAGTTAAGCTCAAAGGAGGGGTTTTCGGTGGTCGCGCCAATAAAAGTAATGGTACCGTCTTCAATATGCGGCAGAAAGGCATCCTGCTGGCTTTTATTAAAGCGATGCACTTCGTCAACAAACAGGATGGTCCGCCGGCCGGCGTTGCGATTCTGCCGCGCGCGCTCAATAGCCTCGCGAATCTCTTTCACCCCGGAGGTTACCGCTGAGATCCGTTCGACATCGGCGCTGGCGTAGCGGGCAATCACTTCCGCCAGAGTGGTCTTGCCGGTACCCGGCGGCCCCCAGAGGATCATCGAATGCAGGTGCCCGGCCTCAATGGCCCGCGGCAGGGGTTTACCCGGCGCCAGCAGGTGCTGCTGGCCAATATACTGCGCTAAATTTTCTGGCCGCATGCGAGCGGCCAGAGGTTGAAACGCGTTGTCGGAAAAATCGAGCGACAGATTGCTCACTTTCGCCTCTACTTACGTTGATCGTCCACCGTCACCCCTTTCGGCGGCGTAAAGGTGAACTTAGCTGCGTCGACGGCGCCGTTCTGCTGCGATTTCAGCTGATAGCTGCTGCGCTGATCATCCTGCTCGACGGCGCTGAACTGATGGATAGTGCCGTCCCGACCGACGTTGATCGTGAACTGCTTGAGGTTGCCGCTGCCGCTTTTTGGCGTCAGCACAAAATCATCGCCATTTTGCTTGATATTATATTGCTGCCAGTCGCTGGACTGGTTGCGGGCAATCAGCATAAACGGCGTGTTGCTGGTGGCGTCTTTCAGCCAGGTCGCCGTGGCCTGCTCGACGAACGGGTTATAGAACCACAGCGTTTTACCATCCGAAACGAGGACGCTCTCATCCGGCTGGGTCATATGCCAGTTAAACAGGTTCGGGCGTTTCACCCACAGGTCTCCCTGCCCGTCCTGCACGGCGTTACCGCTACCGTCGGTGACTTTTTGCGTGAAGCTGGCATGGAAGCTGCTCACTTTATCAAGACGGCTTTTTAAGTCGCTGGCCGCATCTGCCCAGACCTGGCTGACGACCATACCAGACAGTAATGCACAGGTGATTGCGAGTTTTTTCATTGTTCTTCCTTAATGTGCGTCACTCCCGACGCGGGAGCCTCTTCTGCCCCTACTGTAGGACCGCCGGCGGCGGCGGGACAGAAGAATTGGCTGATTTTGCGCTTATTTACCCAACTTTGCACTCATTCAAAGGGCGGCGGCGCCAGCACTTCGCGGTTACCGTTATGGCCCTGCTCGCTGACGATACCCTGCGCTTCCATCTGTTCGATAATACGCGCGGCACGGTTATAGCCGATGCGGAACTGACGCTGAACCCCGGAAATCGACGCTTTGCGCTTCTCGGTCACAAAGTTGACTGCCTGATCGAACAACGGATCCAGCTCTTCCCCGCCGTCGAAGCCGCCACCGCCGCCTTCGCTTTCGCTGTCGGAGGTAATGCCATCCACATATTGCGGGCGACCGCGGGCTTTCCAGTCCTGAACCACGGCGTGGACTTCCTGGTCGCGCACAAACGCCCCGTGGACGCGCACCGGCGTGGTAGAGTTCGGCCCGGAGTAAAGCATATCCCCCATACCCAGCAGCGATTCCGCGCCGCCCTGATCGAGAATGGTACGTGAGTCAATTTTACTCGACACGGTAAAGGCGATGCGCGTCGGGATGTTGGCCTTAATCAGGCCGGTAATAACATCTACCGACGGACGCTGTGTCGCCAGCACCAGGTGGATCCCCGCCGCGCGCGCTTTCTGCGCCAGGCGAGCGATCAGCTCTTCCACCTTTTTGCCGACGGTCATCATCAGATCGGCGAATTCATCCACCAGCACCACGATGTACGGCAGTTTTTCCAGCACCGGATGTACGGCGTCCATGCTGTCGCCAGGCTTCCAGTACGGATCCGGGATCGGACGTCCCATGCGCGCGGCTTCGGCGATCTTCTCGTTGTAGCCCGCGAGGTTACGCACGCCCAGCGCCGACATCAGCTTGTAGCGGCGCTCCATCTCATTGACGCTCCAGCGCAGCGCATTGGCGGCGTCTTTCATGTCGGTGACCACTTCCGTCAGCAGGTGCGGAATTCCTTCGTAGACCGACAGCTCGAGCATTTTCGGGTCGATCATAATGAAACGCACATCTTCCGGCTGCGCCTTGTAGAGCATGCTGAGGATCATGGCGTTGACGCCAACAGACTTACCGGAACCGGTGGTACCGGCCACCAGCAGATGCGGCATTTTCGCCAGATCGGCTACTACCGGATCGCCAGCGATGTCTTTACCCAGCACCACGGTGAGCGGAGATGGGTTATCACGGAACTTGGCGTTGTCGAGCACTTCACGCAGGTAGACGGTCTGGCGTTTTTTATTCGGCAGCTCAAGCCCGACATACGGTTTGCCCGGGATCACCTCCACCACGCGCACGGCGACCGTTGACAGCGATCGCGCCAGGTCCCGTGACAGGTTAGAGATCCGTGCGGCCTTAACGCCAGGCGCCAGATTCAGTTCGAAGCGGGTGATCACCGGCCCCGGTGAGTAGTTCACCACATCCGCTTTAATGCGGAAATCGGCGAGTCGCGCTTCCACCAGGCGTGCCATCTGCTCGAGAGCAAAGGTATCCACCGGCTCGACTTCACTCGGCGGCGGGGTAAGCAGATCCAGCGACGGCAGTGGCGTGGTCGGCTTTTGCAGCGGTCGACTATCGCCATTGCGCATCAGCAGCGGGTGGATCAGGCTCTCCTGCGGCGCAGGGGCGGCAGGCTGATGCCCCTGAGGGGCAACCGGTTGTTGCGGCTGCACGGGCTGCGACGCAGTCGGATAGGACTGCGGCTGCGGCGGCACAGGCTGATGGTGTATCGGCTGATGCTGCGCAGGTTGATAACCCTGCTGCGGAGCGGCCGCCGGTTGTTGATAGTGCTGGGCCGGCTGCTGCGGCTGGACTTCCGGCGTCGGCGTAAACAGCGGTTCGCTCGGGCCGTCATTGACCAACGTTTTCATCGGCGAGAATTCATAATCTGCCGGCGAGAACGGGTTGGCGCCCGGCGGCTGCTCGGTAGCGTACCGCTGCTGCTGGGTAGCGGCAAACTGACGCGCCAGCTCCGCTTCCGCCGCGGCGTCGGCCTCATCGTCATCAGTCGCGTTATCGTCTTCCCAGCGATGACCGTAGCGCTGCTGCTGGGTGGCGGCGAACTGGCGAGCCAGTTCATCCTGCTCCATAGCATCCGCTTCCTCATCCGAGAGCAGCTCATCATCATAATGCGGATCGCGCTCCGCCTGCCGCGCGCGCTGTTCCGCCTCCCGCTGCGACGGTAGCTTGATGCCGTAGGAGGCCAGTTCCCGACGCGTAGGAACACGCACGCGATTGGGCCGCGGTAGTTTTGGACCGATGCCCTCTTTCACCTGAACCCGTGGGCCGCTGGACGCCGGGCTGAACAATGGCGTAGCCACAGCGGATGCGGCAGTGGACGAGGTTGCTGCCGCCGCGCCGCCGCTGGCGGCGGTAGCCTGATGCACCCCAGCCGCTACCGCAGAGACTACGGTTGTCTCCACTGGCGGTTTGGACGCAGTGGTCGGCGGCGTCAGCGGTTTAGTGGCAATCGGACTTTCCGGCTCAGGAATTGGCTGATACCAGGAGGCCAACAGCTCGCGTTCGCGCGCCCGCTTCTCTTCCACTTCCTCGAAATAATAGAGCGGCGGACGTTTCACTTCCTCCTGCACGACCTCGGGCTCTGGCTCCAGTGGGGGAACTGGCGCGCTTTGCGGCTGATACGCCGCTGGCTCCGGCTGATACGGCTGCGGCGCGGGCTGGCCGGCATGCGGATCGTAAGCCGGCTGCTGATAGGTCTGCGGCGCAGGTTGACCGGCATAGGGATCGTAAGCCGGCTGCTGATACGGCGCTGGCTCAGGCTGATAGGCCTGCGGCGCAGGTTGACCGGCATGCGGATCGTAAGTCGGCTGCTGATACGGCGCTGGCTCAGGCTGATAGGCCTGCGGCGCAGGTTGACCGGCATAGGGATCGTAAGTCGGCTGCTGATACGGCGCTGGCTCAGGCTGATAGGCCTGCGGCGCAGGTTGACCGGCATGCGGATCGTAAGCCGGCTGCTGATACGGCGCTGGCTCAGGCTGATAGGCCTGCGGCGCAGGTTGACCGGCATACGGATCGTAAGCCGGCTGCTGATACGGCGCTGGCTCAGGCTGATAGGCCTGCGGCGCAGGTTGACCGGCACGCGGATCGTAAACCGGCTGTTGATACGGCGCTGGCTCAGGCTGATACGCCTGCGGTGCGGTTTGCCCCGCTGGCGGCTGATAAGCAGCCTGCTGGAACGGAGCGGGTTCAGGCTGATAGGCCTGCTGCGGCGGATAGCTGGCTTCCGGCTGATAAGCTGGCGCAGCGCCGTGATGGCCCACCGGTGATTCTGCCCACGCCTGCGGCGCGGCAGTAGCCGCCGCCGCTGCACTTACCGGCTCAGCGATACTGTGGCCATTCAACAACGGATCGTAAGGGTCGAAATCGCCCGGGCGCACGGCGCTGGCACCGGAGAACAGCACATCATCCTCTGCGGGACGCGCGGCGCTGGCGCCGGAAAACAGTACATCGTCGGCGGCAACAGGCGCCCCGCTGGCGCTGTATTGCACCGCCTCTTCGCCGTCATCCATCCGTTTGCCGGAGAAAAGCGCAGCGTCGGTTTTACGCCCCATAGGGTTGGTAAACTTCTCGGCCAGACGCTTACGCCGCGCCAGCGCGCTGCGTAAGATACGGGCGCGACGCGATTCCTGCGGCCTGGCCGCCTCTTCGTCGTCGTACTCTTCCTCGTCGTCTTCGTATTCGCCTTCATCGACCCAGGTATCATCCCGACGGGTACGGTTGCTGGCAAAGGTGAGAACGGACAGGATGCCGCCGCCCAGCTTTTCCGCAATGCTGACCCACGACCAGCCGGTGAACAGCGTCAGCCCGGCCGCCCAGATACACAACAGGGCGATGGTGCCGCCGCTGCTGTGCAGCAGGGGTTGCAGCGTGGTGCTCAGCAGGCTGCCGATCACCCCGCCGGAGGCGAAGTACCAGATATCATCGGCGTTAATCGCCGCCAGACCACAGGAGGTCAGGATCAGGGCTAACGCACCGATGAGGCGAAGGGAAACGGCAAAATAATCAATGTATTCGTCGTTTTCCTGATGCCGCCAGGCAAACCAGCATCCGCCGATGATGATCACCGGGATGGTGTAGGCCATGACGCCAAAAATGAAAAAGAGGGTATCGGCAAGCCACGCGCCGGGGGCGCCGCCTAAATTATGAATAGGCTCATGCCATGCCGTTTGCGACCAGCTGGGGTCCGAGGGGTTAAAGCTCAGTAGTGCCGCCATCAGCCAGATGGCGAAGAGGGAGCAAAGGATGAGCATCGCCTCAAGGAGTCGGCGCCCGCTGCTGAGTTTGGTTAGTTTGACTTCTTTGTCTTCGGTGTATTCCTGGCTCAAGAAAGGCTCTCCAGGTATCAGGCTGTTTCCTGCCTGCTGCTAAAACGGACAACAGCGCCGGGTCTCCCCGGCACTGTTGCTGTATGGATTAACAGGAGTGTAATCAAACTACGTCGAGTTTGCACCTGTTCCGTGTTAGCGCGTCTTAATAACCAGACGATTACTTTGCTTGACTTCTTCCATTACCACGTAGGTACGGGTGTCGTTAACGCCCGGCAGGCGCAGCAAGGTCTCGCCCAGTAATTTACGATACGCTGACATATCCGGTACACGGGTTTTCAACAGATAGTCGAAATCACCGGAAACCAGATGACACTCTTGAATTTCTTCAAGTTTTTGCACTGCGGCGTTAAATTGCTCAAACACATCCGGTGCGCCACGATTCAGAGTAATCTCAACAAATACCAGAAGTGATGCATCCAGATAATGCGGGTTGAGCAGCGCCGTATAGCCCTGAATAAAACCCTGTCTTTCAAGACGACGCACACGCTCAAGGCAAGGCGTCGGAGAAAGTCCCACCCGTTTAGAAAGCTCGACGTTAGAAATTCGCCCATCTTTTTGCAATTCATTCAGGATGTTACGATCAATGCGGTCGAGATCTTTGCCAGGGCGCTTCTTGCTATCTACCATTATTATTGTCTCTCTGTATTCCTTCCCTACTCCTGTTCCGGCTCTGAGCCTTCACTGCCAGAGCCCATCCTGTTATCACCCGTACGACATTGGGTAACCCAGGGGTACGTGAGAAGCCCGTTGCCTGACGGCAGTCACCGACATCACGCATGGCGTCTGTCCACACCATGCGTAGATTTCGTTAACCCGGATAAAAATGGCATTTGCGTGCATGAAAATTCGCCGCACGCTAAATACTGCTTTTCTTCTTCCTTGAATGTTTTCGCAAAAGCACAGGTGATTGTCAAAGCAAAACATCGATTTTTAGTACAAGATGCCAGATATTCATCATCCGCCCTGGTTGATTCTCATTTTTTCGTCTTATAATTGTCCCGCCGACAGTAGAAATAGTTATATTCCTTGCCGGGAAAATCACCAATTCATTGGCAGCTTCTATTGCACACATCGTTAACAAAATCGCTGTGCTCTTTTTTTACGACAACAAATTCCCTACAATCCCAGCCCAATGTATGCCAATTATTATGGGGATCTCATGGGCACAGCCAAACACAGTAAACTGCTTATCCTTGGTTCTGGACCTGCGGGATACACCGCGGCGGTCTATGCCGCACGCGCCAACCTGCAGCCGGTGCTGATCACCGGGATGGAAAAAGGCGGTCAGCTGACCACCACGACGGAAGTGGAAAACTGGCCAGGCGATCCGAACGATCTCACCGGTCCGCTGCTGATGGAGCGCATGCACGAGCATGCCGCAAAATTTGAGACCGAGATCATTTTCGACCATATCAGCCGCGTCGATTTGCAAAACCGCCCGTTCCGTCTGACAGGCGACAGCGGCGAGTACACCTGTGACGCGCTGATCATCGCCACCGGCGCTTCCGCCCGTTACCTGGGCCTGCCTTCCGAAGAAGCCTTCAAAGGCCGCGGCGTTTCCGCGTGCGCTACCTGCGACGGATTCTTCTATCGCAACCAGAAAGTGGCGGTGATCGGCGGCGGCAACACCGCAGTGGAAGAGGCTCTGTATCTGTCGAATATCGCCTCTGAGGTACACCTGATCCACCGTCGCGATTCCTTCCGTGCGGAAAAAATCCTCATTAAACGCCTGATGGATAAAGTGGCAAGCGGCAACATCGTGCTGCATACCGATCGTACCCTCGAAGAGGTGACCGGCGACCAGATGGGCGTCAGCGGCCTGCGCCTGCGCGATACCAAAAACAGCGACAATGTCGAGTCCCTGGAAGTGGCTGGTTTATTTGTCGCCATCGGCCACAGCCCGAACACCGCCATCTTTGAGGGCCAGCTGGAGCTGGAGAACGGCTACATCAAAGTGCAGTCCGGTATCCACGGCAATGCGACCCAGACCAGCATCCCGGGCGTGTTCGCCGCCGGCGATGTCATGGACCATATCTATCGTCAGGCCATCACTTCTGCGGGCACCGGCTGCATGGCGGCGCTGGATGCGGAGCGTTACCTCGACGGTTTGGCTGACGCTTGCAAATAATCTTTACAATTCAGTAACAAAGGTAAAGAAGGCGACGAAAAGTCGCCTTTATTTTTGCTGCGATGTAACATTGCCGTGCCCAATACTCCGATAACGACACCTGCAAAGCGCGCAATGAATAAAACCCGTCAACAAGAGTTAACCCGCTGGTTAAAACAGCAAAGCATTATCTCCCGTCGCTGGTTGATGATTTCCCGCCTGCTTGGCGTGGCGAGCGGTCTGCTGATCGTGGCGCAGGCCTGGTTCCTGGCGCGGATCCTGCACCGGATGGTAATGGAGAATATTCCAGCGACCGCCCTGCTGCTGCCGCTCACGCTGCTGGTGCTGATCTTTGTACTACGCGCCTGGGTGGTCTGGCTGCGTGAGCGGGTCGGCTTTCAGGCCGGGCAGCATATTCGCTATGAAATTCGCCGCCAGGTTCTTGACCGCCTCCAGCAGGCAGGCCCGGCGTGGATCCAGGGCAAACCGGCCGGCAGCTGGGCAACGCTTATTCTTGAGCAAATCGACGACATGCACGACTATTATGCCCGCTACCTGCCCCAGATGACGCTGGCGGCCTGCGTACCGCTGCTGATCGTTATTACTATTTTTCCGATTAACTGGGCCGCCGCGCTAATCCTTCTCGGCACCGCCCCGCTGATCCCGCTTTTCATGGCGCTGGTCGGGATGGGCGCCGCCGACGCCAACCGGCGTAACTTCCAGGCGCTGGCCCGCCTCAGCGGCCACTTCCTCGACCGCCTGCGCGGCATGGAAACCCTGCGTATTTTTCATCGCGGTCAGGCAGAAACCGATAATATTCGCGACGCCTCGCAGGATTTTCGCCAACGCACCATGGAAGTCCTGCGTCTGGCCTTCCTCTCCTCCGGGGTTCTGGAGTTTTTCACCTCCCTCTCCATTGCGCTGGTAGCGGTGTATTTTGGCTTTTCTTACCTTGGCGAGCTGAACTTCGGCCACTATGGCGCGGGCGTCACGCTGATGGCGGGATTCCTGACGCTGATCCTCGCCCCGGAATTTTTCCAGCCGTTACGTGACCTGGGTACCTTCTACCATGCCAAAGCTCAGGCCGTGGGCGCCGCAGACAGCCTGAAAACGTTTATGGAAACGCCGCTGACCCAGGTAGAGCGTGGCGAGAAAACGTTAAATGATAACGATCTGATTAGCGTGGAAGCGCGCGACCTGGTGATCAAATCTCCGGAAGGTAAAGTTCTGGCGGGGCCGCTTAATTTTGCGCTGCCCGCTGGCGCTCGCGTGGTGCTGGTCGGCCAGAGCGGATCCGGGAAAAGCTCTTTG
Organism: Klebsiella sp. 64; assembly: GCF_018223915.1. Taxonomy (NCBI): domain Bacteria; kingdom Pseudomonadati; phylum Pseudomonadota; class Gammaproteobacteria; order Enterobacterales; family Enterobacteriaceae; genus Klebsiella; species Klebsiella sp. 64. Next base: position 12,313 of record NZ_JAGRQZ010000013.1, on the reverse strand, counting down.
CTGAATACACTGCTCGGCTTTCTGCCCTATGAGGGGTCGCTGATGGTCAACGGCGTAGAGCTGCGCGAGCTGGACGCTGAGCGCTGGCGCCGCCTGCTGAGCTGGGTAGGACAGAATCCGCAGTTACCTGCCGCCACGCTGCGGGAAAACGTGCTGCTGGCGTGGCCCGAAGCTAGCGAAGCACAGCTTAGGCTGGCGCTGGACAAGGCCTGGGTCAGCGAGTTTATCGCCCTGCTGCCGCAGGGGATCCATACCGCCGTAGGCGATCAGGCGGGGCGTCTGTCGGTAGGCCAGGCGCAGCGTATCGCGGTCGCCCGCGCGCTGTTGGTGCCGTGCCGCCTGCTGCTGCTGGATGAACCTGCCGCCAGCCTTGACGCCCATAGCGAACAGCGAGTCATGCAGGCCCTGACCCACGCCTCCAGTGAGCAAACCACGCTGCTGGTCACCCATCAGCTTGAGGGGCTGGCCGACTGGGACGACGTCTGGGTGATGCAGGACGGACAGATTATCGAACAAGGCGACTACGCCACGCTGGCCCGTGCTGGTGGGGTCTTCTCGGCGCTGCTGGCCCATCGTCAGGAGGAGATTTAAATGCGCGCACTTTTACCCTATCTGGCGCTCTATAAACGCCATAAATGGATGCTGCTGCTTGGCGTCGTGCTGGCCATTGTGACCCTGCTGGCCAGCATCGGCCTGCTGACGCTCTCCGGCTGGTTCCTCTCCGCTTCAGCGGTGGTGGGCGTCGCCGGGATCTACAGTTTTAACTATATGCTGCCTGCCGCGGGCGTTCGCGGCGCGGCAATTATCCGTACCGCCGGGCGCTACTTTGAGCGCCTGGTCAGCCACGACGCTACCTTTCGCGTGCTGCAGCACCTGCGCGTTTTCACCTTCAGCAAACTGCTCCCCCTCTCTCCGGCGGGGCTGGCGCGCTTTCGCCAGGGTGAGCTGCTCAACCGGGTGGTGGCCGACGTTGACACCCTGGATCATCTCTACCTGCGGGTCATTTCGCCGCTGGTCGGCGCGCTGGTGGTGATTGTGGTCGTCACCTGCGGATTAAGTCTGCTCGACGTCCCCCTCGCGCTGACGCTCGGCGGTATCATGCTGGCGACCCTGCTGGTTATGCCGCCGCTGTTCTATCGCGCAGGTAAGCCAGCCGGCGAAAGTATGACGCAGCTGCGCGGCCAGTATCGCCAACAGCTCACCGCCTGGCTGCAGGGCCAGGCGGAGCTGATGGTATTTAACGCCAGCGACCGCTACCGCGCACAAATGGAAAAGACCGAGCTGAGCTGGCAGGATGCACAGCGGCGCCAGGCCGAGCTGACCGCGCTTTCGCAGGCGGTAATGCTGTTAATCGGTGGCATCGCCGTGGTGGCCATGCTCTGGCTGGCCTCAGACGGCGTCGGCGGCAATAGTCAGCCCGGGGCGCTGATCGCGCTATTCGTATTCTGCGCGCTGGCGGCTTTTGAAGCCCTGGCGCCGGTTACTGGCGCTTTCCAGCATTTAGGCCAGGTGATCGCCTCCGCGCGGCGGATCTCGCAGATTACCGACCAGCAGCCGGAGGTCACCTTTGTCGAAGATGAAGCCAGTTCGCCAGCGCAGGTGGCCCTAACGCTTCAGGAGGTCACCTTCCGCTATCCTCAGCAGCCCTCCCCTGCCCTGGAGAATATTTCCCTGCAGATTGCCGCCGGAGAGCACATCGCCATTCTTGGCCGGACCGGCTGCGGAAAATCGACGCTGTTGCAGTTGCTTACCCGCGCCTGGGACCCGTCACAGGGAGAGATTCTGCTCAACAATCAGCCGCTCTCCGGCCTCAGCGAAGCCACTCTGCGGCAGGCAATGAGCGTAGTGCCGCAGCGCGTGCACCTGTTCAGCGCCACCCTGCGCGACAACCTGCTGCTGGCGGCGCCTGAAGCGGATGACGCTCATCTCAGCGCTACCCTTGAGAAGGTGGGCCTCGAAAAACTGCTGCAAGATGGTGGTCTTAACGGCTGGCTGGGCGAAGGCGGGCGTCAGCTCTCCGGCGGCGAACTGCGCCGACTGGCCATTGCCCGCGCGCTGCTCCACGATGCGCCGCTGATGCTGCTTGATGAACCGACAGAAGGTCTGGATGCGGCCACCGAAAGCCAGATCCTGCATCTGTTGGCGGATGTCATGCGCGACAAAACCGTGCTGATGGTGACCCATCGCCTGCGGGGCCTGGCGGGTTTTAATCAGATAATAGTCATGGACAACGGCCAGATAATTGAGCAAGGTAGTCACGCGGAGCTGCTCGCTAAACAGGGCCGGTACTTCCAGTTTAAACAGCGTCTGTAGGCTATTCTATTATCTAATTTTTGCTGATGCGTATTGAGGTTAAAATGCGTCTGGTTCAGCTCTCCCGGCACTCTATCGCCTTCCCCTCTCCGGAAGGCGCCTTGCGAGAACCTAATGGCCTGCTGGCGCTCGGCGGCGATCTGAGCCCCGCGCGGCTGCTGATGGCCTATCAGCGTGGTATTTTTCCCTGGTTTTCCCCTGGCGACCCGATCCTCTGGTGGTCGCCCGACCCCCGGGCGGTACTTTGGCCAGAGCAATTCCATCTCAGCCGCAGCATGAAGCGCTTTCATCAGCGTTCGCCCTACCGGGTCACGCTCAACCACGCCTTTGGCGAAGTGATTGAGGGTTGCGCCAGCGATCGTGACGAAGGCACCTGGATAACCAGCAGTATCGTTCGCGCCTATCACCAGCTGCATGAGCTGGGTCATGCCCACTCCATTGAAGTCTGGCAGGAGAATACCCTGGTGGGAGGAATGTACGGCGTAGCGCAGGGAGCGCTGTTTTGCGGCGAATCGATGTTTAGCCGGGCAGAAAATGCCTCCAAAACCGCGCTGCTGGTATTTTGCCAGGACTTTGCGCACAGCGGCGGTAAATTAATTGACTGCCAGGTACTGAACAACCATACCGCGTCATTAGGCGCAGTGGATATTCCCCGCCGCGATTATCTGGACTATCTGTCGGTATTACGCGGCTACCGACTGCCCGAGCGATTTTGGGTGCCGCGGGTGCTATTTCCTGGCGGATAATAAAATGTTTTCAGCACATTTTGCGTCAGGATGGTATAATTGCGCGGTAGAGTAGCTTCTGCCTGTTGCCCCGCCGCCGTTTGGGAATAATAAGAGTCAGATAACGCCCATCGTTCTGTCACTCCCCTTTACGTTTGCGCCTGTCACGCGGCATGGCCGTGTGTGTCCCGGGCAATGCGCCAAAACTACTTCGGCGATTCATACCCGTCATATTTCCGTAGCCGCTGTGCTGACTATGCGCCTTGCGGCAAGGTGAATGATTCAGGGTAGATACGTAAAACTTTACTTACATGATGAACTTCGGCATTATCTTGCCGGTTCAAAACTACGGTAGTGATACCCCAGAGGACTAGATGGCCAAAGAAGACAATATTGAAATGCAGGGCACCGTACTTGAAACGTTGCCTAACACTATGTTCCGCGTAGAACTGGAAAACGGTCACGTGGTAACCGCGCATATCTCCGGTAAAATGCGTAAAAACTACATCCGCATTCTGACGGGCGACAAAGTGACTGTTGAGCTGACCCCGTACGACCTGAGCAAAGGCCGCATTGTCTTCCGTAGTCGCTGATTGTTTTCGCCCCTAAGGCGTCAGATGCTGAAGGCCGGGATAATTCCCGGTCTTTTCATTTCTGCCGTCAGCAAAAAAAAACCGGCCCTGGCCGGTTTTTTTACATTGAAGATATCGCCTTAGTGGGCCGCTTCCGGTTTGTGCTTCGGCGCGCTCTGGAAGTCGTAAGTCAGCGTATTTTTGTCGCTGTCCAGAGAGACAGTGACCTGACCACCGTCGACCAGCGAGCCAAACAGCAGTTCGTTCGCCAGCGGTTTTTTCAGGTTGTCCTGAATGACGCGTCCCATTGGACGTGCCCCCATCGCCCGATCGTAGCCTTTCGTCGCCAGCCAGTCGCGCGCTTCCTGACTCACTTCCAGGGAGACGCCTTTCTGGTCCAGCTGGACCTGCAGCTCGACGATAAACTTGTCGACAACCTGATGGATCACCGTGGTAGACAAATGATCGAACCAGATGATGTTGTCGAGGCGGTTACGGAACTCCGGCGTAAAGATCTTTTTGATCTCATCCATCGCATCCGGACTGTTGTCCTGCTGAATAAGGCCAATGGATTTACGCTCGGTTTCGCGCACCCCGGCGTTGGTGGTCATCACCAGCACCACGTTGCGGAAGTCCGCTTTACGGCCGTTATTATCGGTCAGCGTCCCGTTATCCATCACCTGCAGCAGCAGGTTGAACACGTCCGGATGCGCTTTTTCGATCTCATCAAGCAGCAATACCGCGTGCGGATGTTTAATCACCGCATCGGTCAGCAGCCCGCCCTGATCGAAGCCGACGTAGCCCGGAGGCGCCCCGATCAAACGGCTGACGGTATGACGTTCCATATATTCGGACATGTCAAAGCGCAGCAGCTCAATCCCTAACGCCTTCGCCAGCTGGACGGTCACTTCGGTTTTCCCGACCCCGGTCGGCCCGGCGAACAGGAACGATCCCACCGGCTTGTGCTCATGGCCCAGCCCGGCGCGCGCCATTTTAATAGCCTCGGTCAGCGCCTCGATGGCTTTATCCTGTCCAAAGACCAGCATTTTCAAACGGTCGCCCAGGTTTTTCAGCGTGTCGCGATCGCTGCGGGAGACGCTCTTCTCAGGGATCCGCGCAATGCGCGCCACCACTGATTCGATATCCGCCACGTTAACCGTTTTCTTACGCTTGCTGACCGGCATTAAGCGCGCCCGCGCGCCCGCTTCGTCAATGACGTCAATCGCCTTATCCGGCAGATGACGATCGTTAATGTATTTCACCGCCAGTTCAACCGCCGCACGCACCGCTTTGGCGGTATAACGCACATCATGGTGCGCTTCGTACTTCGGCTTCAGGCCGTTGATAATCTGGACCGTCTCTTCCACCGACGGTTCGGTAATATCGATCTTCTGGAAACGGCGGGCCAGCGCACGATCTTTTTCAAAGATGTTGCTGAACTCCTGGTAAGTGGTGGAGCCGATCACCCGGATCTTGCCGCTGGAAAGCAGCGGTTTGATCAGGTTAGCCGCATCGACCTGGCCGCCAGACGCCGCCCCCGCACCGATAATGGTGTGGATTTCATCAATAAACAGGATGCTGTTGGTATCCTGCTCCAGCTGTTTGAGCAACGCTTTGAAGCGTTTTTCAAAATCGCCACGATATTTGGTCCCTGCCAGCAAAGAGCCAATGTCGAGCGAGTAGATAGTGCAGTCGGCCATCACTTCCGGCACATCGCCCTGTACAATACGCCAGGCAAGGCCTTCGGCGATCGCGGTTTTACCGACGCCGGATTCCCCCACCAGCAGCGGGTTATTTTTCCGCCGACGGCACAGGACCTGAATCGCGCGCTCCAGCTCTTTTTCACGGCCGATCAGAGGATCAATGCCGCCGACGCGAGCAAGCTGATTGAGGTTGGTGGTGAAGTTTTCCATACGTTCCTCCCCGCCGGCTTGCTCTTCATTGCCAGGCTGGCTTCCGCTGTTATCGGAAGACTGGCTCGGCTCGTCTTTGCGTGTACCATGAGAAATGAAGTTCACCACATCAAGACGGCTCACTTCATGTTTACGCAGCAGGTAGGCGGCCTGCGACTCCTGCTCGCTGAAAATCGCCACCAGCACGTTGGCGCCGGTCACTTCGCTGCGGCCAGAAGATTGTACGTGGAAGACGGCGCGCTGCAGCACACGCTGGAAGCTTAGCGTCGGCTGGGTGTCGCGCTCTTCTTCCGTGGCTGGCAGAACGGGTGTGGTTTGTTCGATGAAGGCTTCAAGTTCCTGACGCAATGCCACCAGGTCCACTGAACACGCTTCCAGGGCCTCACGGGCCGAGGGGTTGCTTAGCAGAGCCAGCAGCAAGTGCTCGACGGTCATAAACTCATGACGGTGCTCGCGCGCTCTGGCGAAAGCCATATTTAAACTGAGTTCCAGTTCTTGATTGAGCATAGGCACCTCCCCCAATTTTCATGCCTGTATTCAGGCTTTTTCCAGCGTACACAGCAATGGATGCTCGTTCTCCCTCGCGTACTGATTCACCATAGCGACTTTGGTCTCCGCCACTTCCGCGGTAAACACGCCACAAATCGCCTTACCTTCATAGTGAACCGTGAGCATCAGTTGCGTTGCACGTTCAACATCATAAGAAAAGAATTTTTGTAACACGTCAATAACAAACTCCATCGGAGTGTAGTCATCATTGACCAATATCACTTTATACATAGATGGCGGTTTAATCGCATCACGAACTTCGTCGTCAACCAGGTGCTCGAAGTCCAGCCAATCTCTCTTACTCATCGTCAGTGTTCATCATCGGTTGCTGTTGCCAACAGGCGGAGGCCTGTCGATGACCAGAGGTTAGGCTCATCACAAATCTACAATAGATCATAGATAACTATCATCTATCGCTTCTATCCGCGACGGCTGTCACATTCCCCGGCAATAGCGTTAACTGCTTCAAATTTTGACGCATTTTTCGCCGTTCCCCCTCCTCAATCGCTTGACGCGTTTTCGTATTTCTCTAAATTGTAGTGGCGAGAGTTGGCGAGCAATTGAACAACTCGTCACTCCACCACCGGTTCATTCCATCTTACTAATAAAGATTTACGAAGGATGTCGAAGTATGGAAATGGGTACTGTTAAGTGGTTCAACAATGCCAAAGGGTTCGGTTTTATCTGCCCTGAGGGCGGCGGCGAAGACATTTTCGCCCATTACTCCACCATCCAGATGGATGGTTACAGAACGCTAAAAGCCGGACAAGCCGTTCGGTTTGATGTTCACCAGGGGCCAAAAGGCAATCACGCCAGCGTGATCGTCCCTGTGGAAGCGGAAACGGCTGCATAACTCTTTTGCTTCATTGTGTACATCCTGCTAATAAAATGCCAGTCCTTCTGACTGGCATTTTTATTTCTCGCCCCGCCTATTCTCGCGCCAGGGCATCCACCGGATCGAGCCGCGCCGCGTTGCGCGCAGGCAGCCAACCAAACAGCACCCCGGTCAGCGTCGAACAGAGAAACGCCGTCAGCAGCGCCAGCGGAGAAAAACCAATCTCCCAGCCGGGGAGAAACAGCTGTAAAATAAAGGCGATCATCAGCGACAATGCTACGCCCAGCGCGCCACCGACCAGGCAAACCAGCACCGCTTCAATGAGAAACTGCTGCAGCACATCGCTGGCCCGGGCGCCAACCGCCATGCGGATGCCGATCTCCCGGGTTCGTTCGGTCACCGACACCAGCATAATATTCATTACGCCAATCCCGCCGACCACCAGGGCAATCACCGCCACCAATGTCAGGAACAGCTGTAAGGTATGTGTGGTCCTTTCGGCGGTTTTCAAGACGCTGTCCATATTCCAGGTGAATACATCTTTTTTACCATGCCGCAGCTCCAGCAGACGCAGCAGCTGTTTCTCTGCGGTTTCACTGTCGTAGCCTTCATGAACGCGCACAGTGATGGAGTTCAGCCACGACTGGCCCATTACTCTTCCCGCCATGGTGGTGTAGGGCAACCAGACGCGGAGAATTTTGCTGCTGCCGAACATCGACTGCTTTTCATCCGCAACGCCAATCACCGTGGCCGGCATATTGCCCACCAGAATCACCTCTCCCACCACTTTCGCTTTATTAGGAAACAGCTGCCGACGGGTATTGCTGTCGAGCACTACCACCTGTGCCCGACTGTTGAGCTGCAGTTCATTGAAGGTATTGCCTTCGCTAAAGGTCATGCCGTAGACATTAAAATACTGTGGACCGACCCCCTCCGCGCTGGCGGCAACGTCAATATTGTTGGCGCGCAGGCGCAGGCTTTTTGAAACCGCCGGCGTGGCGGAGCGCACCCACGGCTGCTTCTGGATCGCCAGCAAATCGTCATACTTCAGCGCCTGCTGATAGCGCGGGTCGTCGTCGCCAAAATCCTTACCAGGATACACATCAATGGTATTGGTGCCGATGGCGCGAATATCTGCCAGCACCATCTGCTTGGCGGCATCCCCCACCACCACGATCGACACCACCGAGGCAATACCGATAATAATCCCGAGCATGGTCAGCAGGGTACGCATTTTATTCGCCGCCATCGCTCTCCAGGCCATCACCAGCGCTTCGCGAAAGCCGCTGGTAAACTGACGCCACGCCGAAGGCTCCGCCTGCGGACGGGCGCGCAGTCCGCCGCCCTGGCGACTGGCGGGCGGGTTGCGGACGATCTCGCCATCGCGGATCTCGACGATCCGCTCCGCCTGAGCGGCGACCTGCGGATCGTGGGTCACAATGATGACCGTGTGCCCCTGCGCTTTTAGCTGGTGCAGGATCGCCATTACCTCTTCGCCGGAATGGCTGTCCAGCGCGCCGGTCGGTTCATCAGCGAGGATCACCTCCCCGCCATTCATCAGGGCGCGGGCGATACTGACCCGCTGCTGCTGACCGCCGGACAACTGTGACGGTTGATAGTCGGCGCGCTCGCCCAGCCCCAGCCGCACCAGCAGCTCATGAGCGCGCGCCAGGCGCGCGCGCCGTTCACTGCCGGCATACACCGCCGGCACTTCGACATTCTGCGCGGCGGTCAGATGGGACAGCAAATGGTAGCGTTGAAAGATAAAGCCAAAGTGTTCCCGCCGCAGACGGGCCAGTGCATCGCCATCCAGCTGCGCGATATCGGTTCCCGCCACCCGATAGGTGCCGCTGGTGGGTTTGTCGAGGCAGCCAAGGATATTCATCAGCGTCGATTTTCCCGAGCCGGAGGCCCCGACGATCGCCACCATCTCACCCGCATGGATGCTGAGGGTGATCCCCTTCAGGACCTCAACGCTGCCGTCGCCGGAAGGATAGCTGCGACGTATATCTCGCAGCTCAAGCAGCGCCGTCATTTTGCCGCCCCGCTCGCGCTCTCGCCGACGATCACTTCGTCGCCCTCTTCCAGACCTTGCACCACTGCGACGTCGGTATCATTGCGGGCGCCAATGATAACCTCACGCTCTTTGACCTCACCGGTGCGCAACAGTCGAACGTGGTAGCGGTTATCGCCTACCGCGTCGCCCAGGGCGCTCAGCGGGATAGTAATCACGTTCTTCACCTCAGCCAGCTGAATGTGCACCTGCGCAGTCATATCGAGGCGCAGGATCCCCTGCGGGTTCGGTACCTCGAAGCGGGCATAATAGAAGATGGCGTCATTCACTTTTTCCGGCGTCGGCAGAATGTCTTTCAGTTTACCTTCATAACGGGTAAGCGGGTCGCCCAGCACGGTAAACCACGCTTTTTGCCCCGGTCTGAGGTGGATGACATCCGCTTCAGAGACCTGCGCTTTAACCAGCATGGTGCTGAGATCCGCCAGCGTCAGAATGTTAGGCGCCTGCTGGGCGGCGATCACTGTCTGTCCCTGCAGGGTGGTAATTTGCGTCACTTCGCCGGCCATCGGCGCCAGGATCCGCGTGTAATCGAGGTTGGTCTTCGCCGTATCGAGCGTCGCCTGGTTACGCTTTATTTGCGCTTCAATAGTGCCGATCTGCGCCTGTTTCACCGCCAAATCGGTGGCCGCGGTATCAAGGTCCTGCCGCGAGACCAGCTGGCGCTGCGCCAGCTGCTGCTGACGGGCCAGAGTCACTTGCGCCAGTTTGCTCTCCGCGCGCGCCTGATTGAGCTGGGCGCGCAGCTCCATGAGCGTCGCTTCCACCTCTTTAATCTGGTTTTGCGCCTGCTCCGGATCGATAACCCCCAGCAACTGATCCTTTTTAACCTTATCGCCAATATTGACGTGCAGCGTTTTCAGCTGTCCGCTGACCTGGGCGCCGACGTCAACTTTTCGCAGGGCATCCAGTTTGCCGGTGGCCAGCACGCTCTGCTGGAGATCCCCTTTGCGAACTACCAGCGTCTGGTAGCTCGGCAGCGGCGCATTGAGGATCCGCCATCCCCAGATAGCCAGCCCCAGCACAACGATCGCCAACAGCCACCAGACGGTCCTGCGTTTTCCCTTCACTTTCATATTCCGATTCCTGCTGTTTCCCTGCCGCTCCAGGCGGTGATTCTATCGAAACCCGTTGGCAACAGGACACCCATTTTTCGCGTCAATGAGTTTTTGTTTAGCTGCCGGAGAGCTTTGTGCCGCCGTAAATGACGACGGCGGTGAGATTAATCGGCACGACCGCGGGCTAGCCACAGCACCCGTGAGAACATTTTCTTCAGCAGCGTCGGCACAGCGTCCACGCCACGGCGGCCGGCCTCCATCGCCACCTCAATCGCCAGGTCCGGCTTGGATGAGCGATGGATGGCTTTGGTGATCACCCGCCGCATATTCATCGGGACATTATCCGGGATCTGCGCCACCCGATGATAAACGTCATCAAATCCCTGACGATACATAAAGTGTTCCATATCCAGCGCCGGCAGACTGGTCAGATGGTCGCGCTCCAGCTCGCGATCGTTATTAAGCAGACCTCGTACCGTCGCGGCATATTTTTTCCCCGCCTCATCGCCGTCCACCAGCACGTGCCACTGGATCCCCATCCGGCGGGCAAACTTGATCAATGGCTTCAGGCCGGACTGGGCGAATTCGATCACCTTAACCCCTTCAGCATCAAAATGATGACCGCACTGCCGGGCCAGTTCGTTGATAACCCAGGTTTCCGTCTCTCCCTCCACCAGCAACCAGCAGCGGGCGAAGAGCGATGAGGCGCGATTGAAGCGGATGTGAAAAGCAATGCGCCGGCTCTCTTCGGCATTCATTCCGCCCGGCCCCAACCGCCACGCCGATACCCGCGTCGACTCACGCACCAGCCGGCAGACCTGCTCTACCGGCGTCAGGGACAGCAGCTCTCCGGAGTTGGTGGTGGTCACACGCTGCAGCGGCAACAAATTCAGCAGGTGCCAGGCAACGGAAAGCATGATCGGATGCAGACGGGTCTCGGGATCTTCAATCAACAGCAGCGGTCGCGCGTCGCGATCGAGGCGCACCGTCCCTTTCGCCTGCAGAAGGGTGGCAAACAGCCCCAGCAGGATCACCCGATGGCTGCGCCCGCCGGGCTTGTCGATCATCCGGTTGATAATATCCAGATAACGCCAACTGCGCTGTTCATCATGGGAGCGCCGCCGCATCAGGCGATGCCGCGTCTGAGCGCTGCTTTGCTCGGCAAAGTAATGCTCAAGCAGTTGCACCATGGCCGATAGCCCCTGACGGATCTGACCGTCCGATAAATTTTGCGGATGGCTGACCAGTTCGCGGGAGAGAAAATCCAGCTGACGGGCGGTGATCTCTATCTGCGGCGAGTGCGGTACCGTCCCGTTATGGATGCGGCGCATAAAGCGCGCATCGCGCAGGCGCAGCACCGGCATCAAACGCACCAGGTGTCGGGCCAGCTCATCAATCTCCTCCAGCACCAACGCTTCGCCTTCACCATCGATAAAGCTCCGCAGGGTCATCACGCTGTCATCTTCGGCGAGCTCGCCCTCCAGGCGATAGAACACCCGGTGATACCCGTCATCGCAAGGCACCCAGCAGCGCTGAAGCGGACGGAAACGCCGGACCCGATGGCGGCCTGGCTCCGTTTCGCGGAAGGTCAGGATAATATGCAAATGGTGTTCGCGCCCCTGGATGTCGCCCGGGGGAAACCAGAAATCATCGCGAACAAAGTGATAAAGATCGAACTCCGGCGACAAAAGCAGGGTCAGCGCATCAAGCAGACTGGACTTCCCCCACGCGTTCTCCCCGATCAGGACGTTATTTTGCTCCAGCATCAACGACAAACGATTGATACCGCGAAAACCGACGATTTCTACGCGCTCAAGAAGCATATCCCCTCCGCTACACCACCACTCTCCTTCAGTAATCAACAGTATAGCGAGGGCGGAGGCAAGATGACACTCTGCTTAATCGCATCCGTGGCTCATATTCAGCGGATTAAATATATTCATAAAATTACTCACTTATCGCCTATTACCGGCTGTTGATTATTCATCAAACAAAATAGTTTTATTTCAGGCGTTATGATCTACACTATTGATAATCTTCCATGGATAAAGGAAAGGCTAAACTGGCAAAAGGAATCCACTCACCTTGCCCTAAATCAAATAATATCAATATATTTAACTGGCTCCGGGATGGCGATTATCTCTAGAATAACGCCGCTTTATTTTTATCGTCATCCCTTATCACGATAAATAAAGACCGGCACGGTCCGCTCGTGCGCGTAAACAATTTAATTGAGGTGGTTATGTTCAGAAAATTAGGGAAGGTGCGAACAAGTTC